>CAIWGR010000626.1 GCA_903912275.1 uncultured delta proteobacterium | reverse complement strand
GGGGTTCCCGAGCGGCTGCGACAGGCCTTCGACGCTCGCTTCGCATGGCTCGGCACCTCGATCGTGGCCCATTCGCCGAGCAGCGACGGATCGTGCAAGATTCTGCTGCTGCTCGCAGATGGCCGCTCCGTGGAGGCAGTTCACCTGCCCGGCGCGAGCGCCCCGCCCCATCTCGAGACGGCGCTTCGACCGGCGCGGACCGCGGCCGGTTCGGCCTGCATCTCGTCGCAGGTGGGCTGCGCGATGGCCTGCCGCTTCTGTGCGTCGGGCCTCGACAAGGTAGCCCGCAACCTCACGGTCTCGGAGATCCTGGAGCAGGTGGTGCACCTGCGGCGGCGGGGTTCGGTGGAGCGCATCGTCTTCATGGGGTCGGGCGAGCCGACCCAGAACCTGCAGGCGGTCGCGGCGGCGCTCGACATCCTGCGCGACGAGGCCGGCATCGGGCCGCGGCACGTGATCGTCAGCACGGTCGGGCCCGCGTCGGCCATCGACCGCCTGACGGCAACCGGGCGGAAGTTCACGCTCGCGCTCTCGCTCCACAGCGCGCGCGCCGAAACGCGGGCGGAGCTTATCCCGACGCAGACGAAGGCGACGCCGATGTCGTTGCTCGATGCCGCCGACCGCTTCGCAGCCGCGACCGGGCGTCCCTTTCAGGTCGAGATGGTGCTCCTGGCCGGCATCAACGATGGCGAAGAAGAGTCCGAGGCAATGGCAGCGCTGCTGACTGGCCGGCGCGGCCACCTCTCCGCCATCCGCTGGAACCGGGTGGAGGGCATGCCCTTCGAGACGACGCCCTGGCCTGTCGCCAACGCCTTCGTGCGCCGGCTTCGTGCCGCCGGGATCTCAGCGACCCTCCGACGGACCGTGGGCCAGAGCGCCGACGGGGCCTGCGGGCAGCTCCGTGCCCGACAGCTCGCGCGAACCCCAGAGCATGGCAACGTGTGAAGCCAAACAGCCAACAGCGTTGTTGACGCTGCCGCGGCGGGCGGGGCATAATCGAGCCAGTTCATCGCTCGGGAGCATGCTCATGTCGACCTCGCACGCAGGGATGCATCGCATCGCCGCCTTTGTCTTCACCGCATGGCTTGCGGCCTGTGGAGGTCGTCAGCAGCCGGAGGGCGCGAGCGAGGATGCGGCCTTCGCCACCATCGGCGGCGGTCACACCTGTGCGGTGATGACCAACGGCACCATGCGATGCTGGGGTCGCGGCGAGTTCGGGCAGTTGGGCTATGGCGACCGGCTCTCTCTGGGTGACGACGAGCTCGCCGGCGCAGGCGGCCTCGTCTCGGTTCCCGGCAAGGTCGTGTCGGCCGATGCCGGCGAAGACCACACCTGCGCGGTGAGCGACCGAGGGCAGGTACGCTGCTGGGGCCGCAACCTGCGCGGTCAGCTTGGCCGTGGCGGACGCGACAACATGGGCGACGACGAGACCGTGTCGGAGATGTCCTCCGTCAGCCTCGGCGAGCGGGCCATCGCGGTCTCGGCCGGCTTCGCGCACAGCTGCGCCGTGACCGAGCTTGGCAACCTCTTCTGCTGGGGTGCGAACGAGGCCGGCCAGCTCGGCTACGGCGACACGACCGATTACGGCCTGCTGCCGGGCGAGCGTCCCGAGAATCGCGGCCCGGTGCCGCTCGGCGCCAAGGCGATCGGCGTCGCGGCAGGCGCCAAGCACACCTGTGCCCTGCTCGAGGGGGGCGATGTACTCTGCTGGGGCCGCGGCGAATCGGGACAAACGGGCCGCGGCGACGGACTTAGCTGGGGCGACACACCGCAGCGGCTCCCCGCGGCAGGACAGCGCGTTGCGCTCGGTGGCCCGGCCGTCGCCATCACCGCAGGCGACCTGCATACCTGCGCCCTCATGGCGAACGGCACCGCACGATGCTGGGGATATGGCTGGGACGGCCGGTTGGGCTTGGGCAGCACGCACAATATCGGCGACGACGAGGCGGTCTCTTCGGTGCAGCCCATCCGGTTTGCCACAGCGATCACCTCGCTGTCGGCGGGCAGCCAGCACACCTGCCTGACGACGGCGGCGGGCGAGCTCTCCTGCTTCGGCCGTGGGAATGTGGGGCAACTTGGCCGAGGCGATGCCGAGGACGCGGGCGCGGAGTTTGCGGCCGGGGCGATGGCGACAATCAGCCTCGGGTCGCAGCTTCCGGCGCGATCCGTCGCGGCGGGGCCCCGTTGGAGCTGTGCCGTCTTCGGCACCTCGCTCCGCTGCTGGGGCGAGAACGGCCTGGCCAACCAACTCGGCACCCAGAAAGTAGGCATGGAGAACTGGGGAGACGACCCGGGCGAGCTGCCGGCAGCGGTCGAGTTCTCCGCGCCGACCGACAAGGCGCGTTGACGGCAGACAGGCGTTGCCACTAGCGACCTGCAGGCCCTCGACCTAGATTTGTGTCCGCCCGCAGCCGGAGTCTCTTCGCCATGCAACGACAGTTTGTCGCGACCATCGTCCAGTCTGTTCTTTTTCTGCTCTTCTGCGGTCTGATTGTTCTCGGCATCGTCCAGGTGAACCACCTCGAGCAGATCGTCGTGGAGACCCGCAAATCGGTAGAGAACCTCAACGACGCGGTCGCCAAGCTCGAGTCCAAGGTCCAGGGCGGCGGCAACGCGGCACCCGCGACGAGCGCTACGGCGGCGGAGGGTCCCGGCGGTTGGGCCAAGCGCTACTTCACCGACTCCGATTGGGAGCTCTACAAGCGGCCGGGCAACCTCCTGCAGGTGGCCGATGCACCCACGATGCCGGCCGGCGCGGTTGACGGCGGCACGCTCCACCGCGCCTCCATCAGCGACATCCCGGGCCTCAACTACATCACCGAAAACGCTGCCGACGTGCAGGACATCTACTCCTACGTCACCGATGGTCTCGCCGACCGCGACCGCAAGGACCCGAACCGCTGGACGCCGCGGCTGGCCGTCCGCATCGAGACCACGCCCGACCACAAGGCCTACCATGTCTGGCTCCGCAAGGGGGTGAAGTGGCACCGCCCGGCGGTAGACTTCACCAACGCCCGCTACAACTGGCTCAAGGCAGACCACGAGCTTGTCGCCGACGACTTCGCCTTCATGGTCGAGCTGGCCACCAACCCGCAGGTCGAGGCGCCCCACTACCGCAACTACTTTGAGAAGCTCGACAAGGTGCAGGTCATCAACGACTACGAGTTCATCGTCTCGTGGAAGGAGAGCGAGTTCACCTCGACGGCCACCACACTCGGACTGTTCCCCTACCCTCGTTGGCTCTTCGCCTTCGACGAGGATGGCCATCCCTTCGACAAGTCGGAGCTCGGTCGCCGCTTCAACAACCACTGGTTCAACCAGAAGGCGATCGGCGTCGGACCCTACAAGTTTGTTTCGTGGGAACAGGGCGGCGCGATTCAGCTGGAGCGCAACGAGGACTTCTACGGCGAGAAGCCGCCCATCCAGAAGCTTGAGTTCAAGGTCATCAACGACGCCACCGCTCGGCTGAACAACCTCCGCGCCGGCGGCCTCGACTTCATCGACCTGCAGCCCAACCAGTACAAGAACGAGGTGCTCGACGGCGGCACCCCCGACTTCAAGTCAGGCGTCCTCAAGGCCGACCACTACCTGGCAACCTCCTACCGCTACCTCGGCTGGAACGCGGACGGAAAGTTCTTCGGCGACCGCCGCGTGCGGCTCGCAATGACCCACGCCTTCAACCGCGAGCTGATGCTCAAGCAGAACATGCAGGGGCTGGGACAGCTTCTGAGCGGCCCCTTCTACATCGCTGGTCCGGACTACGACCAGTCGGTGAAGCCCTGGCCCTTCGACCTCAAGCGGGCCGCCGCGCTTCTTGACGAGGCTGGCTGGCGCGACGCCGACGGCAACGGCATCCGTGAGAAGGTCATCGACGGCAAGACCGTTGAGTTCAACTTCGGCATGCTGACCTACGG
>CAIWGR010000625.1 GCA_903912275.1 uncultured delta proteobacterium | reverse complement strand
CGGCGCTCGCGGGGGCGGGGAGCTGCATCGAGGCGGCCGAGGCGATCATGGCGGCGGAGGTGGACCGGGTGGTGGTGCTGCCGCGTCCGCCGGGCCACCATGCAGAGGCCGACCGGGCGATGGGCTTCTGCGTTTTCGGCAACGCGGCGCTGGCAGCCGAGGCGGCGCTTCGGGCGGGGGCAGGGCGGGTGCTGGTGGTGGACTTCGATGTGCATCATGGCAACGGCACCGAGGCGCTGCTGGCCGATCTGCCGGCAGCGGGCACGGTCTCGTTCCACAGCGAGCGGCTCTTTCCGCAGGACACAGGCGACGAGGCGAGCGACAGCGCGCGGGCCATCTGGAACCGGCCGCTCGGGGCCCGGGCCGACGGCGAGACGCTGCTCCGCGCGGTGGCGCGGTTTTTGGAGCGCGAGGGCGCGGCCTTCGACCCGGAGCTGCTGATCGTGGCGGCGGGTTTTGATGGCCACGCCGACGATGCGATGAGCGAGTGGGAGGTGTCGACCGAGGAGTATGCGGTGCTGCTGACGCTGCTGCGCGACTTTGCGGAGCGCCACTGCGCGGGGCGGATGCTGGTGACGCTGGAGGGCGGGTATGATCCTGTCGCGCTGGAGGCCTGCGTGCTTGCGATGCTGAAGGTGTTGGCCTGATGCAGCCGCTGCTCCTCTCCGCTGCGACGCTGGCGCCCCATCTCGAGGCGCTGCTGGCGGCCGATCATCGCTGCTATCCGCGCCCTGTGGACAGGCTGTCGCGCGAGCGGGCCGAGCTGCTGCTGGCGGCCGCGGAGCTGCGGGTCCGGCTCTGGTTTGATGAGGCTGGGGAGCCCTGCGGCTACACGGCCATTCACACGATCGCGGCGCCCGTGCTGGCGCTGCTGGAGCAGCCGCCGGCGACCGCGACAGACCGCGGCTTTGTGGTCCCTGCGCAGGCAGGCGAGGCTGCGGCCGGGGTCTATCTCTTCAACTACAGCATCGCGGTGGCGCTGCGGCGGAGTGGGGCCTCGCGTGCGCTGATTGCAGGGCTGGCGGACGACCTCGGAGCGATGGCGGCGGGGCTGCCGGTGGCGGCGCTCTGCGTGAGCGATGCGGGCATTCGCGTGGCGGAGCGGCTCGGCCTCCGCGCCCATGCTCGACTGGAGGTGGGCGGCGACGGCGAGACGGTGATGCTCCGCTAACGGTCGTCCCAGGCGAAGGCCATCGCGTCGCCAATGGTCGGAAGGCCGAGGCAGGCCGCGACGATGCGGTCCACGCCCATCGCCATGCCGGCGCCGGCGGGGAGGCCGGCCTCGAGCGCGGCGAGGTAGCGTTCATCGAGCTCCACCTGCGGCAGGCCGCGCGCTGTACGCTCCGCCTGCGCCGCATCGAAGGCCGCGCGGGCCTGCGACGCATCGGTGAGGAAGGGGAAGCCGTCGCCGAGCTCCAGCCCGCGCCAGACCAGCTCGCTCCGCTCGGCCCAGCCATCCTCCGCCGCTGCGGTGGAACTCGTCATCTCGGCGGGCCATTCGACGACAACGGTCGGGCTGCGCGTGTCGAGACGCTGCTGCAGCTCGGCGGTCACCAGCGACAGCAGGGCGAGCCGGTCTGCAGCCAGTGATGCGTCGAGCGAGAGCCCCAGCGTTGCAGCAGCCGCCTGCAGCTGCGCGAGCGAGGGCGGAAGCGGCAGCGCGCAACCACAACCGTCCTCGAGCGCAGCGCGGAGCGAGCAGCGTTCGAGCCGGTCGAAGGGCGAGGCGCCGGCGGCTTCGAGGGCGGCGCGGAGCAGCGCTTCGGCGTCGGCCTCAATCTCGTTCAACGAGGCGCCCACGCGGTACCACTCGAGCATGGTGAACTCGGGGTTGTGGCGGTCGCCGACCTCGCCGCGTCGGAAGTTCTGCGTGAGGGTGTAGGCCCGCGGGAGCCCGGCCGCCGCGAGCCGCTTGAGCTGGTACTCGGTCGAGGTGACGAGCTGGCCTGCGCCTGCAATCTCGAAGCTGTCGAGCGCCACATCGGGCGTGGTGCCGCGCACGAGGAGCGGCGTCTGCACCTCCACAAAGCCTTCGCTGTCGAGGTAGCGGCGCAGCGCCCGCACGATGGCGGCGCGGCGGCCGAGCATGGCGACCTTGGTGGCGTTCACTGGGTGCGGGCCGGGGTCTTGCGGGTGTAGCTCTGCTTGTGCACCGCGAGGCTGCCGGCGGTGATGCCTTGCGGGAGCTGGCGCTGGAGCAGGCGCCAGGCGTCGGCCGGTGCGGTCTCGTTGCGGAGCACTTCGAGGTAGCGGTCGATGAGCGGGACGACGGTCTCGGGTGCGTCGTCCACAAGTTCGATGCGGAAGCGGCGGTAGCCGGCCTCGACGAAGCTGACGAGCCGGTCGGCGCCCGACTGGGGCTGTGCGTTGAAGACCGTGTTGCGGCAGCCGATGTCTGCGTGCACCCGATGCTGCTTTCCATCGCGCCCGCCGAGATGAACCGCGTGGTGTTCGCAGGGGCGGCCGCAGTCGCGGTAGCTGTTACCGGTGCTGAGGAAGCGGGCGAAGACGCAGTGCTCGGTGTGGAAGATGGGGAGGTGGTGGTGGACGATGAGCTCGAGCCGGGCCGGGTCGACCTGCGCTGCGAGCGCGATGAGCTGCTCGGCGTTGAGGTCGTGGGTCGGTGCGAGACGGGTGAGTCCCATGCCGAGGAAGAGCTCTGCGGCGAGGTGGTTGGAGGCGTTGAGCGAGAAGTCGCCGTAGAGCTCCACGCCGCGGGCCGCATGGTCCGAGGTGGAGAGGTTCTGGAGCATGCCGAGGCTGCGGATGAGCAGGGCGTCGGCGCCGAGCCCCAGGAAGAAGCGGTGGATGCGCTCCTCGTTGGGCTTGAGCACGCGGGGTGTCACGGCGACGGCGCGGCGGCCTGCGGCCTTGACCTCGGCGATGCTCTCTTTGAGGCCGAGGACCTCGAGGAAGTCGAGGTAGATCTCGCGGATGTCGGGGTGGGCGAGTGCGGCCGTGACCTGCTCGGGGGTGCGTGCGAGGAGGGTGAGTTCGGGCGCCCCGTCGACCGCGGAGGCGGGGGCAACGAGGCCGGGCAGAAGGTCGCTCAGGGCGAGCTCCCGGACGGGATGGCGCCGGACCTCGACACGCTCTGCGAGCAGCCCCTCTGCTGCGCGGCGGCGGAGGTCGTTGAGGGCGCTGACGGGCACGAAGAGGTCGCCGTCGAGGGCGACCTCGAGGGCTCCGAGCGTGAAGGGTGTGTCGCCGAGCCGCTCAAGCGCGGCGCGGAGGGCGGCAGCATCGAGGGGCCTGTTGGCGGCGGCGACGCAGACAAAGTCGCTCTGGGCGCTGGCGCTGTGGCCGGCCTCGTCGCGGAGGGTGAGTTGGAGCGGTTCGCCGACGGCGCCGGTGACGGTGGCGGAGATGGTTTCGCGGCGCACAATGCCGTGCTCGAAGCGGGCGCGGATCTCGGCGTCGAGGGCCTCGTCGCGGTTGCGCCAGACCCAGTCGCCGACGCTGATGCCGTCGAGGCGGGTGCTGTTGGAGAAGGTGAGCCAGACCTCGCCGTCGCTCACCTCTTCGGTCAGCGACTGGCGCTCGCGGAAGACCTCGAAGACCTTGCCGCCGAGCTCTGCTTCGGCCGCACGCGCGGCATCGAAGACCACGCCGTCGCCGCGCTTCACGGGGCCCTGTAGCGCCACCTTCACGGCGCCATGCTCGAGCCCTGTGACGGTGCCGAGCCGCACGCCGCGGTGGCGCGGAGAGCGACCTGCGACGACCACCTGGTGCTGCGTCCCTTCGAGGAAGCCCGAGGTGAGCCCGCGCGAGAAGACCTGCTCGAGTTCGTGGCGTTCGGACTGGCTGAGCCGGACCGACTGGCCCGCCATCGCGAGGTCGATCGCGCGGCGGTAGGCGGCGGTCGTTGCGGCCACATATTCGGGCCCCTTGAGCCGCCCCTCAATCTTGAAGCAGGCGACGCCGGCGGCGATGAGTTCGGGCACCTGCTCCACCGCCATCAGATCCTGCGGCGAGAGCAGATACTTGGCGTCGCCGAGATCGTGCTGCTTGCCGTCGAGGATGAGGTCGTAGGGCAGGCGGCAGGCCTGCGCGCACTGGCCGCGGTTGGCGCTGCGGCCGCCCCAGGCCTCGCTCGAAAAACACTGGCCGCTGTAGGAGACGCAGAGGGCGCCGTGCACGAAGACCTCGATCTCCACGGGCGAGGCGGCGGCGATCTCCTTGATCTCGGCGATGGAGAGTTCGCGGGCGAGCACCACCCGCTCCATGCCCAGGCCGGCGGCCCAGGTGCAGCCCTCTGCAGAAGTGATGGTCATCGGTGTGGAGCCGTGGACGGGCAGCTCGGGCGCAAGTTCGCGCATGAGGCGGACCACGCCGGCGTCTTGGACAATGACCGCGTCGACACCGGCGTCGGACATCACGCGGACCCGGTCGGCGACGGCCGAGAGCTCGTCGTCGAAGATGAGGGTGTTGAGGGCCACAAAGCCCTTCACGCCGCGGGCGTGGAGGGTCTTCATCACCTCGGGGAGCTCTTCGGGCGAGAAGTTGGTGGCGCGTGCGCGGGCGGAGAAGTCGGTGAGGCCGAAGTAGACGGCGTCGGCGCCCGACTCGATGGCGGCGCGGAGCTGGGGCCAGCCCCCGACGGGGGAGAGGAGTTCGGGCTTGAGGGGGCGGGTCACAGGGGCTCTCACGACGGGTCGGCTGCGGCGATACCCAAGTTCCCGCGAGACGGCAAAGAAGCGGGCGCGAGGAGGCGCAGGGCGACCGCTCCGGTCTGGGCGTAGAGCTCTTCCGTGGCGCAGTTTCGGAGTGCGGCGACGGCAGCGGCGACGGCCTCGAGGTCTTCGATGCGGCCGCTCCCGGCGGGGGCCGGTGCTGCCGCCATGAAGGGCGCATCGGTCTCGAGCACGAAGGTGTCGGACGGGAGCGTGGCCGCCGCCGCCCGCACCCGCTTGGCCCCCTCGCGGGTGACCGCAGCGCCGATGCCGACGACAAAGCCGAGCCGGCGGTAGGCGGCGGCCTCTTCGGCGCTGCCGGAGAAGGCGTGCACGATGCCACCGACCCGGTCGCCGCGGTGCTGCCGCAGGAGCTCGATGCAGCGTCCATGGGCACGCACGCAGTGGAGCACGAGTGGCTTTGCAGCGGCGACCGCGAGCGCGATCTGCGCGGCGAAGCAGGCCTCTGCCCAGGCGCGGGTTTCCTCGTCTGTGTGGCGCAGGTGGTCGAGCCCGCACTCACCGATGGCGGCGATGCGAGCGTCGTGGGCCTGCGCCTCGAGCAGCGGCCAGCGGTGGTCGTCTTGCGGGCGCTTTGGACCGCCAGATGGCGGCGGCGCGGCGAGGTACCAGGGGTGGAGCGAAGTGCCGAAGCAGAGGCGCGCATCGCTGCCAAAGCGGAGGAGCGCAGCAGCCACGCCGGCGGGCTCGATGCCGGGCACAAAGGCGCGGTAGTCGGGCGCGGCGAAGAGGGCGCTGGCGAGCGCCTCGTCGGGGAGCGCATCGAGGTGGATGTGGGTGTCGAATCGCATCGAGCCGCCTCATGCACGGGGCAGCTCGCATGGTCAACGGCGGCGCAGCGCGGCGCGCAGAGATTGACTTGCCGGCGCGATCGCAACAAGTCTCGCGCCGTTCTCCGCTCCGCATCCGGACCCGCCATGCACCGCCCGCTGTTTGCACGAATCCTCACCCTTTCGCTCATCGCACTCACGGCCGCCTGCGGCGACGACAAGGGCTCCGATGGCACCCCCGACGCAGGCGGCTCCGGTGACACCGCGACCGATGCAAACGGCTCCGGCAGCGGCGACACCTCCACCAACGGAAGCGGCTCCGGCGAAGGCTCCGGCCTCATCGATGCAGACCTCCGCACTGCCCCCACCTACCACCTCTCCGCCGCCGCGACCGTGAAGCGCGACGCACAGGGCACAGCCCACGTCTACGGCGCCAACCTCACCGACGCGGTCTTCGCGCAGGGCTACGAGCAGGCCCGCGACCGCATGTTCCACCTCGCCTACCTGCGCCACTTTATGTACGGCGAGCGGGCCCGCTACTACGGCGCCGCCTTCCTGAACGACGACCGGGTGAAGCGGGCCGTGCGGCTGCGCGCCGTCGCCGAAGGGAACGCGCAGTACTACAAAGACAACCAGCCAGAGCTGACGGCCATCCTCAAGGCCTTCGCCGCCGGTGTGAACGCCGGTCTCGAGGACATGAAGCGGGGCGCGAACGGCATGGTGCGGCCCGCCGAGTTCGACCGCATCGACCCTGCCTGGTGGCCGGAGCCCTGGACCGTGGTGGACTCGGTCGCCATCGCCAAGGCGACCGTCTTCTCGCAGTCCTTCCAGCCCGACATTGAGCTCGCGGTCTTCGCCGGCGAGACCCTGCTCGGCGCCCGCAAGTTCCACGAGCTGCTCACCTTCACCCCGATGTATGCGACCAACATTCTGGAGCAGGCGCCCACGCCCGACAGCGCCCTCTCGGTGGCCGGCGAAGCGGCCGGCTCAGGCGCGCTCGAGTCGCAGGGCGATCCGCTGCTCACGGCCGAAGAGCGGGCCCAGCTCGCCTACGCGCTGAGCGGCGCCGCGCAGATCATCGCCGAGTCGACCGGGCGGCCCCGCGTGGGCAACGTGGGCG
>CAIWGR010000624.1 GCA_903912275.1 uncultured delta proteobacterium | reverse complement strand
CGCGAAGCGAGCAAGATCGACCGCTGGCAGCGCATCATCGAAGCGGCAGCGGCCCAGTGCGGTACCCGCAGACTGCCAACCCTCGCACCGCCCGCCACCCTCGCCGACTGGCTCAAACTCCGCCCCGAGGGCAGCTCTCTCCTCTTCTGCGACGAGACCTCACCCCTCACCCCCTGGCCGGCGCTCGCAGAGACAACCTGCCTCGTCATTGGCCCCGAGGGCGGGCTCGCTCCTGCAGAACGGGCTGCGCTCCTTGCCGCAGGTGGTCGCGCCGTCGGGCTCGGCCCCCGCATCCTCCGCGCAGAATCGGCCGGCATGGCCTCCCTCGTCATCGCCCGCGCCCTGCTCGACGGCCGCGTCACCCATGGCGGCTGACCAGCCGGCCCACCGCCTCCGCAGGCTCGCGCTCGCGGCCGGGCAGGCGCTCCTCTGCCTCACCACCGCCGCCCCCCTCTTCTGGCTCGGCGCGCTCAACGTCCCGGCGGCCCTCCGCCCAGACCCCGCGCTGCCGCAACTCGAACACCTCGCGCTCGCGCTCGCCACCGCTCCAGGCCACCTCTACCGCGACCTCCTGCTCGCCCTGTTGCCCGGCCACCTCGTCGCGATCGCCCTCGCCGCCGCAGGCAGGTCGTTGCTGCCGCAATGGCTCGGACTCGACCTCTGCGACGCTGCCGACCGACCGGCCGACACCCTCGAACGCACGAAAGAGGCCGCCTGTCGCCTGCTCACCCCGGCCACGCTCTGGCTGCTCTGGCTCCCGCTCCTGCTCCTCGGTTCGGGCCGCTCCCTCGCCGAGCGGATCTCCCAAACCCACTGGTCGAGGAGCTGATTGCGTCAACACGCTGCGTCAAATTGACGATTCTACGCCGAACCGCGTTGCAAATGCCCTCCGCCACTGGTATCCGCCCCCTCAGAAGGTGTCACGCACATGAAGAAGATCGAAGCCATCATCCGTCCCTTCAAGCTCGACGAGGTCAAGGACGCCCTCGACCAGACCGACGTGCACGGCATGACCGTCTCTGAGGTCAAGGGCTACGGTCGCACCGGCGGAAAGGCCATGCTCTACCCCGGCGCCGAATACGTCGTCGACTTCGTCCCCAAGCTCAAAATCGAGGTCGTCGTCCTCGACGACCAGGTCGACGCCGTCGTCGCCGCCATCCGCGAGGCGGCCTACACAGGCGACACAGGCGATGGAAAAATCTTCGTTCTCCACGTCGACGAGGCCGTTCGCATCCGTACCAACGAGCGCGGCCCCTCCGCCGTCAGCTAACCAGACCTCACAACCTCTCTCTCACCTGGGGTTCGCCCCGCACGCGCAAGGACAGAATCATGGCCACCGAGTTCAAGACGCCCAAGGATGTAGTGAAGTTCGCCAAGGACGAGGGGGTCGAGTTCATCGACCTCAAGTTCATGGACCTGCCCGGTACCTGGCAGCATGTCGGCATGCCCGTCAGCCAGTTCGACGAGGCCTTTTTTGAGGACGGAAAGGGCTTCGACGGCTCCTCCATCCGCGGCTGGCGCTCCATCGAGTCCTCCGACATGCTCCTCCGCCCCGAGGTGAAGAGCGCCCGCATCGACCCCTTCTACGACCGCAAGACGCTCTCGCTCATCTGCAACGTCTTCGACCCCGTCACCGGCCAGTCCTACGAGCGCGACCCCCGCGCCGTCGCCCAGCGCGCCGAGGAGTACCTCAAGTCGACCGGCATCGCGACCACCTCCTTCTTCGGTCCCGAAGCGGAGTTCTTCCTCTTCGACGACGTCCGCTTCGAGTCCAGCCAGAACGGCGCCTTCTACAAGGTCGACTCCGACGAAGGGAAGTGGAACTCCGGCCGCGATGAGGGTGGCAACCTTGGCTACAAGGCCCCCTACAAGGGCGGCTACTTCCCCGCCCCCCCCTACGACAAGGTCCGCAACATCCGGCAGGAGATGGTTGTCGAGATGGAGAAGCTCGGCATCGAGATCGAGACCGAGCACCACGAGGTCGCCACCGGCGGCCAGTGCGAAATCGACATGCGCTTCGACACCCTCGTCTCGATGGCCGACAAGCTCCAGTGGTTCAAGTACTGCGTAAAGAACGTGGCCTTCCGTCACAACAAGACCGCCACCTTCATGCCCAAGCCCCTCTACGGAGACAACGGCTCCGGCATGCACACCCATGTCTCGCTCTGGCGCGACAACAAGCCACTCTTCGCTGGCGACAAGTATGCCGGCCTCTCCGAGACCGCGCTCCACTTCATCGGCGGCATCCTCCATCACGGCGCCTCGCTCGTCGCGCTCACCAACCCCACCACCAACAGCTTCCGCCGTCTGGTGCCCGGCTACGAGGCCCCCATCAGCCTCGCCTACTCGAGCCGCAACCGCTCCGCGGCCATCCGCATCCCCATGTACAACTCGAGCCCCAAGGCCAAGCGCGTCGAGTTCCGTACACCCGACCCCTCCTGCAATGCCTACCTCGCCTTCTCGGCCATCCTCCTTGCCGGCCTCGACGGCATCGAGAACCGCATCAACCCTGGCGAGCCGGCCGACAAGGACATCTACTCCCTCTCCCCCGAGGAGCGCGCCGGCATCCCCGGTACGCCCGGCTCGCTCGATGAGGCCCTCAAGGCGCTCGAGGCCGACCACGCCTACCTCCTCAAGGGCAATGTCTTCAGCCAGGACCTGATCGACGCCTGGATCTCCTACAAGTATGAGCGCGAAGTGCAGGTCAACCGCCTCCGCCCCACCCCCATGGAGTTCGAGCTCTACTACGACTGCTAGGTCGAAGGGTTCGTCCAACACGCGCCGGCTCACCACCGGCGCGTCGCCGTTTTTGGGGCCTCCCAACGCCGTTGACACAGCACACCGCCCGCCGTACCGAACCGCACCCCATCTGACGCGAGAATCCCCATGAGCGACACCGTCTACCCCATCGTCATCATCGGCTCCGGCGCCGCCGGCCTCACCGCCGCGATCTACGCGGGTCGCGCCGACATGAAGCCCCTCCTCTTCGCCGGCATCCAGCCCGGCGGACAGCTCACCATCACCACCGAAGTCGAGAACTACCCCGGCTTCGAGCACGGCATCATGGGCCCCGACCTCATGGATGTTATGACCAAGCAGGCCCAGCGCTTCGGCACCGACATCCGCTACAACATGGTCGAGAAGGTCGACTTCGCCTCCTCCCCCAAGAAGCTCTTCCTCGATGACGACACCATCGTCCTCGCCCACGCCGTCATCGTCGCCACCGGCGCCTCCGCCAAGTACCTCGGCCTCGAGTCGGAGCAGCACCTCTCCGGCTACGGCGTCAGCGCCTGCGCAACCTGCGACGGCTTCTTCTTCAAAGACCGCCCCATCGCGGTCGTCGGCGGTGGCGACACCGCCATGGAAGAGGCCTCCTACCTCGCCAAGATGTGCAGTGAGGTCGTCCTCATCCACCGCCGCGACAGCTTCCGCGCCTCGGCCGTCATGCAGGAGCGCGTCCTCAGCAACCCCAAGGTCAAGGTCCGTTGGAACAGCGAAGTCCTCGAGGTCCTCGGCACCCGCGAGACCGGCGTCTCCGGCCTCAAGCTCCGCGACACCGTCACGGGCGAGCTGAGCGAGATGGCCACACAGGGCCTCTTCCTCGCCATTGGCCACACCCCCAACACCAAGCCCTTCGCCGAGTGGCTCGACATGGACGAGTCGGGCTACCTCAACGTTGTGCCCGGCTCGACCCGCACCAAAATCCCCGGCGTCTTTGCCGCCGGTGACTGTGCCGACCACATCTACCGTCAGGCCATCACCGCGGCCGGCACGGGATGCATGGCCGCACTCGATGCAGAGCGCTGGCTCGCCGACACGGGCCTTCACGCCTAAGACCGCTCCTCATGCGCATCGAACGGGCCGAACAGCTCATCCTCATCCTCTCCGACGACCCTGCTGCCGCACGGCTCGCAGAGCAGGCGCTCACCGCGCTCGACCGTGAGGTCGTCGTCGCCCGCGCCATCGACTGGGCCCTCACCGTCATCGCGCGTCAGTTCCCTGCCCTCATCCTCATCGACCTCGAGCTACCCGCAGAGGCACTCGACAGGCTCGCGGCCGCGATTCAGACGCCTCCCGAGGGCGAGCTTGCCATGCTTGTCGGACTGTCGAACCGCGCCGTAACGCCGCCTTCAGGCTTTGAACTCGCAGAACGACTCGACAAGCCGCTGCAGCGGCACGCCATCGCAGACTGCGCCACCCGACTCCTCCGACGGCGGAACGAACTCCGGCGCTCCACGCTGCTCGACGAGCCTTCCGGACTCCCAAACCGACGCGCCCTTCAGCTCGCTTGGCAGGCCCGCAGCCATTCCCTGCAGCGGCTCGGCGAGCCCTTTTCGGTTGCCATGCTCGGCTCCGCCGGGCTCGCAGCGAAGCTTGCCAACGCCAGCGAAGAGCAACAGGGGCTGCTACTGCACCAGCTCGGAGATGCACTCCGCGGCCTGCTCCGCCGCTCCGACGGCCTCTTCCGCATCCACCGTGGTGAGCTTCTCCTCCT
>CAIWGR010000623.1 GCA_903912275.1 uncultured delta proteobacterium | reverse complement strand
TCGGATAGAACCCCTTCTACCGTGACCGTGGAAACAGACTCCGGTTCAACGGGTCGCGTGTTGCATGTGGCGCGCCCAAACGCCACATCGCAAACCTCGTCGCCTGCGAAGAAGTTCGGTGAGAATGTGATTTGGAGACCCGCTGCTGTTGGCTCTTCGCTGGATATCTCGGCGCAGTAGCCGATTGCATCCGATGCCCACGCCTTGCCACCCCGAATCGTAACCACGTAGTAGGTGCTCCCATCACACATATTCCCGCCACCCGCGGAGGGGATGTCGTAGAGGACAAAGTAGGTGTCCCCCACGCGGGTTGGTGCCGAGTCGACGAGGCCGAGTTCGTATATCGTTCCACCGCAACGACCGTCGCGGATTAGGGCTCGGCCGCGCCATTGCACAACCGATTCACCGCGCACCTCGGTTACGGTGGGAGCCTCCGGCGGGCGGGCCGCGTTGGAGGTCTGCGCGACGCCCTCTACTTCGGCGGGGTCATCTGGCGCGGTTCCGGCAGACAGTGCGAGTGTCATTGAGGCGATGATTCCGAACAACATGTTTCCTCCCCAGCTGTCATTCTGTTTGACCTGATTTCAGCCTTCTAACCTGTCGCGCGCGGGCGCCGCAATCGGAAGGTGAAGGCGCGTGCCGCCCGTCGGCTGGTTCCGTGGTGTTGATCTTCCTGGCTCCCAGAGGGCAAACCGACCAGGCCGCAAGCGGGGCGCCGTGAGTCGCACCTACGACCTCTTTGCTGCAGACGGGAAGCGCTGCACCGCGAAGGCGGCCGGATTCGTCCGGATTGGCATCGTGCAGGGCTACCTCACCTATGATGACATGCCCAAGGTTGCGGGCCCCGCAGATGCGAACGACTATCGCCAGTTCGTGACCGACAACGCCCGCTGGCTCGCGCTCGAACTCACCGCCGCGCCCGGGAGCAGCTGCGCGCGCGACGCCTTCTGGGGCAGAGATGCCGCGCTGCCTGCGGTCACCGTCAGCGCCGGTGCGAAGTCGACGGCGCCCGAGGCCTTCGATGCGGCGTTGCGCCAGACCAAGGCATGGCAGGGGTTGCAGGGCGAGTATACCTCCTGGGACCGCGAAGAGGGCGACACAACGACACCGCTCCGCACGGGCCGGTGGGACGAGGGAAGGGCAGAGGCCTTCGTCCGTTTCTCCCCCACGGGCGTTGCACCCTTTGCCTGGCATCTCGCCGTGGGCGGCGCGGGCTGCGCCGACTTCCTCGGCGAGCTCTGGACCATCTGGCGCGACGAGCAGCCCGCGCCGGTACGCTGGACGGCAGACGACACGCTCGCGCGGCCACAACCGCCGAGCAGCGCCGTAGACCTCGATGGCGACGGCAAACTCGAACTCGTCGGCCCCGACATCCTCTACCAGCAGGCCGGCCCGATTTGGCGTGTCGGCCGCACCGCCACCCGCCCCTGGGTGGGGTGCGGGTGTTGAGGGAATCGAAGGTTTGAGCTGGGCGAGGCGAAACAAGCGCCATCCTAGCCTTTCGCCCGCCCCAGCTAGGCAAACCCGCGGAAGGGTATGGGCGACTCGGCGGAGGGGTTGCGGAGGCGCCACATCAGGCGCGTGCGGAGCAGCCGTTGTCTGCTAGAGGGCCTCGCGAAGGTTGCGTGCGGGCCGTGGTCGACTTTGCTCCGGTGCATCCCTCATCTGCAGCCCTAAGAGCGGGCAGTGTCCGTCGGGATGCCGCTGAATATGGCAGAAGCAACGTTGCTTAACGTTTGGTCAGCGGATTTCCGGGACTTCGAGCGGTTCGAGGTCGACGTTCAGGGTCGAACCAGCTTGGGTTTGCAGATTCCAAGGTTTGCAGCCTCGGTTGGGCCCCATGGCCCACGTCCACTCTCTCGCGGACAGCGCGTCGTGTTCACGCAGAACGATACGGCTGGGGGTCTCATCAAGATAGATGTAGGGGTTATCAAGTGACCAGTTCGGACGGAACGCGTCTTCAACTCTGGGAACAACGATTACTTCCTTACCCCCAATCTCAACAACAACAGACAAGTCAGGTGCGCTGTCAACGAGTCCAGGATCGAAATCTGGCCCGGTTTCCATTGAGG
>CAIWGR010000622.1 GCA_903912275.1 uncultured delta proteobacterium | reverse complement strand
GAGCCAGAGATTCGGCGCGTTGATCCGGCGGGTGCGGCGCTCTCGTTGCTCTCGTGGGGCGAGGCGGATCCGCGCCGGTTCGGCTGGTATGAGCCGCCCGACGCGGCAGCGCTGGAGCAGTCGCTGGAGCTGCTGGAGCGGCTCGGCGCAACGAACAGCGCAGGCCTGACAGCAACGGGCGGGATCATGGCTGGGCTTCCCGCTGCGCCGCGGATTGCACGGATGTTGATCGAGGCGCAGCGCACAGGACGCGGAAGGGTCGGCGCGCGGGTCGCGGCGCTGCTGTCGGACCGCGATCCGCTTCGGAGCCGTGAGGGCGCTCGACACGCGTCGGAGTCAGACATTATCGACCGGCTGGAGTGGCTTGAACGGGAGCGTTCGCGCGGTGGCGGGAGGCAGCTGCTTGCTGCGGCCGAGCAGCTCGAGCGGGCGGTGGCGGGGCGTGTGAAGGTGGAGTCGGCGGCGGACGGAATCGGGGACGAGGAGGCGCTCGGGCGGGCCGTGCTGGCGGGCTGGCCGGACCGTGTTGCGCGTCGCCGCGAGCCAAGCCAGCCTCGCGCGGCGATGACGGGCGGCCGTGGCGTGGTGCTGGCGCCGTCGAGTTCGGTCATCCACTCGGAGCTGTTCGTCTGCGTAAGCCTTGATGCAGGCCGACGCGAGGCGCGGGCGGAGAGCCAAGTCTACCTGGCGCACGGCATCGAACGGAAGTGGCTGCCCCAGGAGCAACTCCGCACCGAGCGCAGCTGCGAGTACGACAGTGCGACGGGCGGTGTGCGGGGGTTTGAGCGGTCCTACTACCGAGACCTGGTCCTGACCGAACGGGCGGCGCCAGCGGGTGCCGAGGCCGCCTCTTCGGCGTTGGCGAAGGCCTTTGCTGCCAACCCAGACTCCTTCTTGGCAGCGGCAGAGGGCGGCCATGAGCGGCTGTTACAGCGGGTCGCCTTTCTCCGCGAAACCATGCCGGAGTGCGAATGGCCGAGCTGGGATGCAGGCTTTTTCGCAGAGGCAGCGGAGGAGCTCTGCATGGGGGCGCGCCACCGAGACGCACTCGGCGACGGCCGCGTCGGCCACCTCCTGCTGCGCTCGCTGACGCCGCAACAGCGGAGCGCGCTCGACCGGGAGGCGCCCGACAAGCTCCGCGTGCCGAGCGGCGCCGAACATGCGGTGGACTACACGAACCCTGCTGCGCCATTTCTGGCAGTTCGGATTCAGGAGCTATTCGGCTGGCCGGAGACGCCGACTGTGGCGTCGGGCCGCGTGCCGCTGGTGCTGCAGCTGCTTGCGCCAAACTACCGGCCGCAGCAGGTGACGCGTGACCTCCGCAACTTCTGGAATGTGACCTACCTCGAGGTCCGCAAGGAGATGCGCGTGCGCTACCCCAAGCATGATTGGCCCGTCGACCCGTGGAACGCCGTGGCGAGCCGCGGCGCGAAGCGGCGGCCTCCGGCAACCTGAGGCAGGTTCGGCGAAGCCCTTCCCCCTCATGCAACTCTGCGGTAGGGGGGCGACGGATTACGCTGGAGTGAGAATGACATCGGTTCGATTTGCCACTGCCATGTTACCCTGCCTGGTGCTGTTCGCAGCCTGCAGCGAAACCCCTGTCGCGCGGGGTCGCGGGGGCTCCGGCGGCTCCGGAGGCTCCGCCTTCGATACGGGGACGCTGCCATCCGACACATCGAGTGATGACGCCTCTGCAGACGCCGACGATGCCGGGGATGGTTCGGCGGCGCTCGAAGACACGACGCTCGATGACAGCAGCAACGACACCGCGGCCGGCGATACGGCCATCGACGACACGACCGTCGCCGATACGGCCGTCGAAGACACGACGACGCCTGACACTACGCCCACTGACACCGGCACCGTCGACACAACCCCCACGGACACCGGCACCGTCGACACCACGCCCACGGACACTGGCGCCATTGATACCACTCCCACAGACACCGGCACCGTCGACACAACGCCCACGGACACCGGATCCGTCGATACGACGCCACCCGGCTACATCTGCGGCTCCGCGCCAACCTACACGGGCCAGGTCGGCGGCCTGTTTGCACCCGCAGGCGGAAACCCACTGCCCGTCCTCTCCCGCTCCGCTTTCACCTACGGCAATGCAAACCTGAGCAACGTGGCGCTGCAGTTCCCGGTTGTGGACGGAGTCATCGCGACGCTCGATGCGCCGATCTCCGTCATCGGCGCGGTGGTGGTTGCGACCTCCTACCTCTCCTCCGCGGCCGTTCCCGCGTCGCAGTCCAACTTCTGGGTTGCCGACCGGTTCGGCAGCATCGAAGTGCGGCTCGACTTCACCAATGCCGCGAATGTTCCGCCCTTCCCCATCCAGGTTGGCCAGCGTCTCAACTTCACGGTCTCGGCGGTCAACAGCTATCAAGGCATGGGGCAGATTCAGGCCGCAAGCAACTGGACGCTCGTGAGCAGCGGCGCGGGCGTCCACCTGCTGGAGCGCACGAACAGCCTCGTCACCTCCGCCGACCTCTCTGAGCTGGTCCGCGTCGAGGGCACAATCACGGGCGGCGGCGCAGCCTGTGGCGGTACGTCGCGCTGCTTTGATCTCAGCTATGGTACAAGCAATATCGTCACGCTGCGCACCGCTTCGACCGCAGCCGCCATCGGCCAGTGCGTGACCTTCGTCGGGCCCGTCCGACAGTTCGCTGGTTCGCTGCAGCTCGACGCCATCAACTTCGACTGGCTCGCGACCGTCCTCTGACGCGCGGCCCCGTCTGCATCATCACACACCCCACCTGCGAGGCCCTATGCTCCAACGCTCCACCCTTCGAATCGTCTACGCGCTTGCGCTCGCGGCGCTCGCGGCCTGCACGACAGAGGTCGCCGCTCGCGGAGGACGAGGCGGTAGCGGCGGAGGTGGTGGCGGAGGCGGCACCGACACGGGTTCGAGCGACACCTCCATCCTCGACGCAGACGGCTCCGCAGACACGACCGACCCCGTAGATGGCTCCGGCGCAGACACCTCGGTCGACGACACCTCGACCGACACGACTGTCGATGACACCTCGACCGACACCACGCTCGGCGACACCACGCTCGACGACACCTCGACCGATACGACGGTCGATGACACCACCGCGGACACCACCGCAGACACGCCCGCAGACACCACCGCAGACACCACCGCAGACACCACCGACACCACGCCGCCTGAATGCCTCTCCGGCATCGACTGTGACGACGCCAACCCCTGCACCCTCGACCGCTGCACGGCGGGCATCTGCTCCAACCCGGCCTCCGACATCGCGCTCGGCGACCCCCTCGACGGCGACTGCCGCCGCTCCGCCTGCTCCACCGGCACCGTCGTCGTCGTTACCGACAACACCGACACACTCGACGATGGCATCCCCTGCACCGTCGAGCGCTGCAGCGGCGGTTCCAGCACCTCAACCGCCGACGACACCCTCTGCGGCGCCGGAGAAATCTGCGACCCCACCTCCGGCTGCGTCCTCTCCGGCGGCGAGTGCATCACGCCTACGCCCGCTCCGTCGCGCACCGAGGTCTGCGACAGCATCGACAATGACCGCGACGGCTCGGTGGACGAGGGCTGCCCCTGCACCTTCGGTGCAACGCAACCGTGCTATCCGGGCGGCTCGGAGCGTCGCGGCATCGGCAGCTGCATCGACGGACTCCAGGTCTGCACCAACCGCCTCGCGCCTCAATGGGGCACCTGCTCCCGCGCCGTCACCAACACCGCGGAGCTCTGCGACGGACGAGACAACGACTGCAACGGCTGCGCCGACGATAGCCTCTCCTGCGGCACCACGCCGCTCTGCCCCGACTTCGACAGCGCCAGCCTCATCGACCTCTTCCAACCCTCCCTGGCCTACGCCGCGCTCGGCACCCTCACAGTGGGCAACTGGACCGTGACCACCCCCTTCGGCGTTGCAAAGGGCGTCTCCGGCCTGGGCGGCACGCTCGTCCTCCGAGCGCCCGGCCGCTACACGGTCTCGGGCAATGTCACCTACGCCGACGGCCGCTCCGGGACCTGCAATTACCCGCTCGATGTCTACCCCGGTGCCGGCCTCAACGTCTTCCTCAGCTGGAGTTCGATGGGGAGCTCCGACATGGACCTGCACCTCCATCGGGCCGCGGCCACCAACACAGGCGCCTTCTGTGTCGATGCCAACGACTGCCACTACGCAAACTGCAGGCCTCCCTCTACCTTCGGCAGCCTCGGCGCAAACTGGGGATACAGCAACACCGCGACCGTCGACTGCGAAGCTGCCAATGCTGCCGACGGCTTCACAGCCTGCACCAACCCCCGCCTTGTCACTGACAATATCACCGGCACCGACCCAGAGTGGATCATCCACGACAGCCCGCGCGCCGGCGAGACCTATCGCGTGATGGTGCACCAATATGCCACTTCTCCACCCTTCGGGAACACCGCCAAGGTCGAGATCTGGTGCGGCGGACAGCGGCTCGCCCTCTATGGCGAAGCGCCCGACACCGTCCCCATGACTACCCCCGGGGCGTCGGCCTGCTTGGGTCAATCCTGGCGGGTCGCCGATGTCACCGTCACCTCCAATGCAGGGGGCGTTGTCTCCTGCAGCGTCACACCGCTCAG
>CAIWGR010000621.1 GCA_903912275.1 uncultured delta proteobacterium | reverse complement strand
GGGTGCGCTTGACCTCGACGGCGACCCGGTACCGGCGCTTGTCGCCGACTCCTCGATCGACATCACGAACGTCGACTTCTTCGCCAACGGTGCGGACCAGTTCCCCGCCGACACCAACGACTTGGACTTCGATGAGGCTGCCTACTTTGCCGATGCCACGAAGGGCTTCGTCACGGTCGATCCCCAGTTCGCTTCGACCAGCCTGACCGCTCCCGACTTCGCGACCGCGAACACGGCCGTCCAGAGCGGCGGAGCGACCCCTCCGTCGGGTGGCTTCTTCGACACCACCGCGACCTACCACGGCGCCTTCGCGCCGACGGGTGCGGCGTGGACGGCTGGCTGGACCAGCTTCCCGGCGAACTAATCCGCAATTGCTCCGTCGCCGCGATGCCCCGTGTGTCGCGGCGACCGCGTTTTTGGGGATTGCGACGAGAGGTGCGAGAGCGGTCGCGCGGCGGTAACATTGTCTGTATCGGATGAGCGTGGAAGGGTTGTAGCGAAGCGCTCTGATGCAGTGTTCGCAGCGATGGAGTGACGGATGATGAAGCTGCTAACGCTTGCTGTTGTGGGATGTTTGGCGTCGGCGTTCCTGGTCGCCTGCGGCGGTCGCGGCGAGCCGTCCGCTGCGGCGTCGCGTGGCCCGGGCAGTGGCGCCGCAGCCCCCGTGGCCTTGGGTGCAGAGATTCGGATGGATGGTTCGAGCACGCTGCTGCCGCTGAGCGAGGCCGTGGCGGAGGAGTTCCAGAAGCAGCGGCCTTCGCGTGTGACGGTGCGGGCCTCGGGGACGGGCGGCGGCTTTCAGAAGTTCTGCAGCGGTGAGCTCGACCTTGCGGGTGCATCGCGCCCCATCCGGCCGTCGGAGCTCAAGGCGTGCGCCGACAAGGGCGTCGGCTTCATGGAGGTTGCCGTTGCCTACGACGCGCTCTCGGTGGTGGTCAATCCGCAGAACAGTTGGGTCGACTTTCTGACCGTGGCAGAGCTGAAGCGGATGTGGGAGCCAGAGGCGCAGAAGCGGGTGACGAAGTGGAGCCAGATCCGCGAGGGCTGGCCCGACGAGGAGATACGCCTGTTCGGTGCAGGCGTGGACTCGGGCACCTACGACTATTTCACGAAGGCGATTGTGGGCTCCGAGCATGCGAGCCGTGGCGACTACACCTCCAGTGAAGACGACAATGTGCTCGTGCAGGGGGTCTCGACCGACAAGCTTGCGCTCGGATTTTTCGGTTATTCTTACTTCGCGGAGAACGCGGCAAAGCTTCGTGTAGTGCCGATCGATGATGGCGTTGCGGCGAACGGTCCCGGACCCGTTGCGCCGTCGGCCGCGACGGTTCTTGCCGGGACCTACCAGCCGCTTGCGCGGCCTCTGTTCATCTACGTAACCGTGACGAGTCTCGCGCGGCCTGAGGTCAGGGAGCTCATCACCTTCTATCTGGCCAACGCATCGCGGCTGTCGAAGGAGGTCGGATTCATCCCGCTCGCCGCGTCGACGGCTTCTGCTGTGCAGGCGCGGTTTTCTGCGGGGAAGAGGGGGACGCTCTTTCCGGATGGTTCTGCGGTGGGTGTGAAGCTCGACGAGGTGCTGAAGTCGGGTGAGGCGGCCGCGCCGGTGGGCTCCGGGAGCGGCGCCCCAGCGGGTAAGTAGCGCAGCGAATGGAGCGGGACGCATCATCTCTGGGCCGTGTCGAGAGGCCGCTCGCCGAGCGTGTCATCGAGGCGTTGCTGCGGCTGGCGGCGCTGGTTTCTGTGGCGACGACCGCGGCGATTGTGTTGACGCTCGGCCTGGAGAGTGCCTCCTTTTTCTCGGAGGTGGCGCCGGGAGATTTCCTGTTTGATACGCAGTGGACCCCGCTGTTTGCGCAGCGACATTTCGGCATCTGGCCGCTGGTCTGCGGTACGGTGCTGACCTCGTTCATTGCGATGGCGGTGGCGGTACCTTTCGGGCTGCTGGCGGCGATTCAGATGAGCGAGTTTTCGTCGGCACGGGTGCGGTTCTGGCTCAAGCCGAGCGTGGAGGTCCTCGCCGGTGTTCCGACAGTTGTGTACGGTTATGTGGCGCTGATTTTTGTGACGCCGGTGCTTCAGGCTGTGGTTCCGAGCATTGGTGCATTCAATGCGCTGGCGCCTGGTCTGGTGATGGGGCTGATGATCGTGCCGACGATTGCGTCGCTGAGCGAAGATGCGATTCGCGCGGTGCCGGTGAGCCTGCGAGAGGCTTCGCTGGGGCTCGGTGTGGGTCGCGTGTCGACGATTGTGCGGGTGGTGTTGCCATCGGCCTTTTCGGGGATTGCAGCGTCGGTGATTCTGGGGATTTCGCGGGCGGTGGGTGAGACGATGATTGTTGCGATCGCAGCGGGTCAGCAGCCTCGACTGACGCTCGACCCGACGGTTCCGATTGCGACGATGACGGCCTTCATCGTGCAGGTGAGCATGGGTGATACGCCGCACGGGACGCTGGCCTATCGGAGCATCTTCGTTGTGGGTGCGGCGCTCTTCCTGATGACCTTCGGGATGAACTGGGTGAGCTACCGCTTGGCACGGCGCTATCGGAGGCTGACATGATGGAGATGCGCCGCAGGCGTGTGCCGCTGGGAGAGATTGTCTTCCGTGCGCTCTGTCTGGGCGCGGTGGTGTTGCCTGTCGTTTCGCTATTGGCGCTGCTGCTTTCGGTTGCTGCCGAGGGGGTAGGGCGGCTGGACGCAGACTTTGTGATGCGCTTTCCGAGCCGGATTGCCTCGCAGGCGGGCATTTTGCCGGCCTTGGCGGGCAGCATCGCGCTGGTGCTGCTGACGATGTTGATTGCGGTGCCGGTGTCGGTTGGTTCTGCGCTCTACCTGGAGGAGTATGGCAATCGGGGCAGGTTTGCGGGGGTGATCGAGGTGAACATCACCAATCTGGCAGGTGTTCCGTCGGTGATTTACGGGTTGCTGGGTCTCGAGATTTTCGTCCGGTTTCTGTCTCTTGGTCAGAGCCTTCTTGCGGGTGCGCTGACGCTCTCGTTGCTGGTGATGCCGGTCATCATCACAGCGTCGCGTGAGTCGATCCGGACGGTGCCCAACGCGCTGCGCGAGGCGGCGCTCGGGATGGGTGCGACGCGGTGGAGCATGGTGCGTAGCGTGGTGCTTCCGATGGCTGCGCCGGGGATGATAACGGGCTCGATTCTGGCGCTGTCACGTGCCTTCGGGGAGTCGGCGCCGCTCATCATCGTGGGTGCTGCGACCTTCATCACCTTCCTGCCGAACGGGGTGATGTCGGCCTACAGCACGCTTCCGATCCAGATTTTCAATTGGGTGTCGCGCCCGCAGGAGGCCTTCCAGGCCAACGCGGCGGCGGGCATCGTGGTGCTGCTTGCTGCTGTGCTATGTCTCAACGCGGTGGCCCTACTTTTGCGGCATCGGCTGCAGCGTCGCTGAAACGAGGAGCAACGGATGGAGAGCGAGCAGGAGCAGGGCGCCGGGGCGCTGGGGATGGCGTCGGGGTCGGTGCTGCGGGGGCTTCCGACCGGTACCGACGGGACCAGCATCGAGGCGCTGGGGCTGAACGCCTACTACGGGCAGAAGCAGGTGCTGCGTGAGGTTTCGATGGGCATCCGCGGCGGCTGTGTGACGGCCATCATCGGGCCGTCGGGTTGCGGTAAGTCGACCTTCATCCGCTGCCTCAATCGGATGCATGAGCTGGGTGCCGGTGCGCGGGTGACGGGCCGCGTGGCGCTCGATGGTCAGGACATCTATGCCCCCACGGTGGACCCCGCGCTGCTGCGCCGGCGGGTGGGGATGGTGTTCCAGGAGCCGAACCCCTTTCCGACGATGAGCATCCGCGAGAATGTGCTGTCGGGGCTGGTGATGACAGGGCGTCTCGCGTCTGGGCAGGCGGACGAGATTGTGGAGCGGTCGCTGCGCGCGGCGGCGCTCTGGGAGGAGGTTCGCGACAAGCTGAAGGAGCCGGGCTTGGGGCTCTCGGGCGGACAGCAGCAGCGGCTCTGCATTGCCCGCGCGCTGGCGGTGGAGCCCGACGTGCTCTTGATGGACGAGCCTTGTTCGGCGCTCGATCCGATCGCGACGGCGCGGATTGAGGAGCTCATCCATACGCTGGCGGGCAAGTTCACCATCGTCATCGTTACGCACAACATGCAGCAGGCGGCCCGGGTGTCGCACGACACGGCGTTTTTTCTTGGCGGCGCG
>CAIWGR010000620.1 GCA_903912275.1 uncultured delta proteobacterium | reverse complement strand
TCTCTCGTCAGTATCTGGTGCGGCTCCTCAATGCCGGTGAGCTCCCCTGCCGCAAGACGGGCGCGCATCGCCGGCTGCGCCTGCGCGATGTGCTGCAATACCAAGAGGTGCGCGACCGTCGGCGCCTCGAAGGCCTTCGGCCGCTCACTGCCATGTCGGAAGCTTTCGGGGGCTACAATGGCGAGCCGAAGTAGCGTGGCGCCGTTGGAGGCGATGCTGTTGAATGACCCTAAGGATCGCCACGTTGTCGCCGCGGCGCTGAAAGCAAACGCGTCGACCATCGTGACACTCAATCTACGCGACTTTCGGCCGCTTCCGCAGGGCGTTCGCGCGGTCTCGCCGGACACATTCCTATGTGAACTCGCAGCTTCGTTGCAGACATTGGTGCTCGCGCTGCTTACCGCGCAGGCCGCCGATTTCAGGAACCCGCCAGTCTCTCTCGACCTCCTTTTCCGACGGCTCCGAGCTGTGGCTCCACTCTTTGTCGCCTCAGCGGAGTTGGAGCGTCCATCTTCACTCCACCCCCACGCCGGGAGCCGCCCCCGCGCAACCTGCTTTTATGCCGTCGCCCAGGGACCTTCCACCGGCACAGCCTCGTCGGGGCCCGGCCAGGGGGGCATGGTCACCGCGACGATGGTCACCCCTTCGCCCGCGGCCGCGCGGAACTGAAAGGCCGTGCCCACCGGAATGGTGAGGCAGAGGCCGGCCTGCAGCGCGGTCACCTCTTCGCGGTCGCCCTGACGGCGCCAGAGGTCGCCGCGACCCTCGGTCACAAACCAGATCTCCTCCACGGTGCGGTGGATGACCGCCGCGGCCACCTGCCCCGCCTCGAGCCGAAAGGTGGCCATGCCGCCGCCCGCGAGGCCGGCCAGCGGCCGCACCGCCGAGCCGTCGGGGGCCGTGACGACGGGGGCGTCGGCCAGGGCGAGAGTGGTGAAGGGGGTGCGCGTCTGCATCGCAGCCTACGGCTGGGCCGGGCGCGGGGCCGGCGCCGCGAAGATGACCTCGAAGGCAGGTTGCGCTCTGGCTGCTCCCGCATCGGTCACATGGTCCGTGTCGCGGAACCAGGGCTGCTCCGCCGTACCGCCGTAGCAGGAAGCGCTGTCGCAGAGGCCCGAGGAGGGGTCGATGATGGCTACCTGCCCGGCCCCGTGCAGCGCCGCGATGCGTGCGAAGAGGGCCCGCTCCCGCTCCTTCACCTTGAGGTAGTCTGCCAGCGGCTTCACGCCGAACTGGGGTGCCGCAGGCGCCTTCGCATAGGCCACCAGCGGGTCGAAGGAGCCATCGCTGGGCGTGTCGAGCACCAGCCAGACCCGAGGGCCCGCCGCAACCAGCGCATCCACCACCGCGGTGAGCTCCGCCTCGAACCTGTCGTCGGGACGGCCGAGCGCGCCATACCAGGTAGAGGCGAGCACCACGTCGGTCATCCGCTCCTGTTTCGCGAAGGCGACAATCTCCTGCTGCAGCCCCGCGCCGCAGAAGTCGGAGTCGGTGGTCGCACGGCAGTTTCGCGCGTTCAGGGAGAGCGAGGCGCCGTGCGCCGATGCGGCCGCCTGGAGCACCGGTGACCACATGTCGCCGTGGCTGTTGCCCCAGAGCAGGATGCGCTGCTGCGGCGCCGCGGCCGGCTCGAGCGTGCAGACGGGGTCGCGGGGGTGAAGGGTGCGGAAGACGAGTCCGCAGCGGCTGCTGCGCGAGGCCATCGCCGCGGTCAGATAGGCCCGCGCGGCGGGCGGGTAGCGATAGGCGGCACCATCGGTCGCAACGGTGTGGAGGGCCGTGGCGGTCAGCAGGGTTGCCGCGGTACCGACTGTGAGCAGCAGGGAGCGCGAGGTGGGCAGCCAGCGCCGCTCTCGGATGGGGCTCTCGACCAGCCGGAAGGTGGCCTCCGACAGGGCCAGTGTCGCAACCACGATGGTGAGCGCGGGCAGCGGCGCGGAGGCGTCGATCTTGAGGTGGCGGCAGTAGGCCAGGATGGGCCAGTGCCAGAGATAGATGGGGTAGGAGATGAGGCCGACGCGGACCGCCAGCGGGTGGGAGAGCAGGCCGGTGAGGCCATGCGCGCCGCCGATACCGGCGACGATGACCAGCGCGGTCGCCAAGACCGGCAGCAGCGCGGCGTAGCCGGGGAAGGGGGTGGTGTGGGAGAAGGCGAAGATGGAGAGGACGATGCCGGCGAGGCCAGCCGCGGCGAGGGCGGTACGGCCGGTCGCGAGCCGGAGCTGCCCGCGCCGTTCGAGGAGCGCGATGAGTCCGCCCAGGCCGAGCTCCCAGGCGCGGGGCGGGAGCAGGTAGAAGGAGGCCTTGGGCGAGATGGACATCAAGGCGAGGTTGGCGAGGAAGGAGAGCACCAGCAGCCCGCCGATGAGGAGCGGCTGCCGCTTGCCTGCCAACCGACCTGTAAGCAGCAGGGTGAGTGGCCAGAAGAGGTAGAACTGCTCCTCGACCGCGAGCGACCAGGTGTGGAGCAGCGGCTTGCCCTCGGAGCCGAGGAAGTACTCGCCCTCGGAGAGGAAGGAGACATTCTGGAGCGAGAGGAACTGCACCGAGAGCGACGATGCGAAGGAGTGCATGTCTTCGGGGTAGAGCAGCAGAAAGGCTGCAGCGGTCGTCGGCACCAGCACCAGGAGGAGGGCCGGCATGAGCCGTCGGATGCGTCGCAGGAAGAAGTTCCCGAAGGCGAAGCGGCCCTGCTCCATCTCATGCTGCACGAGCCCCGTGATGAGATAGCCGCTCATGACGAAGAAGACGTCTACGCCCACATAGCCGCCCGAGAAGAGCGGCAGGCCGAGGTGGTAGAAGAGCACCGCCAGCACGGCGAGTGCGCGGAGTCCGTCGATGTCGGCGCGGTATGCGGTGGAGGTCTTCAACGACGGGATGCTTGGAACAAGGTGATGCGGCCGCCTGCCCTAGTAGCAGGCCGTGGGGTCGCAGGTGAGGCAGGCGCCGCCATCGTAGCCGGCGTTGCCGCAGCTGTCGCCGGCGCAGGAGGTGGCGTCGGTCACTCGGATGAGGTCGACCCAGGCCGCGTCGCTGCCGGTGTCGGTGCTGCCATCCTTGCGGTAGGTCCAGACCACCGTGTGGTTGCCCGCCGTGAGCGCACGGGTGAAGTCGGTCCAACCCACCTCGCCGCTCGCCGAGAGCACCTCGGTGCCGTCGACGGTCACCTTCAGGAAGTCGTAGTCTACCTCGCTCGAGACCCGATACTTGAAGGCGAGGCTTCCGCCTGTGCCCACCGTGAAGATGCGCTGGAAGGCGGTCGATGCGGTGCTGCCAATGGCGCCGCTCTTGGCGGAGCGGAGCCCCTGACCGGCGCCCGGTGCGGGGACCGTGGCGCTGCTCGTCCAGCGAATCGCGGAGGTGGAGGTGAAGGCTGCCGGCCAGGTGGCAGACTCGAAGGTCTCGACGACCGAGGTGTTGCCCAGGCCGCCACAGTTGCCGGAGATGCAGACCTCGGTGCCACCGTTGCAGGCGGTGCAGTCGGCGGCGGGCGGCGCACAGGCGATGCAGCCCGCGCCCGAATCGACCGAGAGCGAGCAGTCGTCGCCGCAGAGGTTGGGCGAGGTAATGCGGAGCTCGTCGATCCAGGCAGCATCGGGCGTGGTCGAGGTGGAGACGTCTTTGCTGTACTCCCAAACCAGCGTGTGCGTGCCGGCGGTGAGCGTACTGGTGAACTGGGTCCATGCGACGGTGCCCGACCACTCGCCGCGGATGACGCCATCGACCTTGAAGCGGAGGAGGTCGTAGATGGGTTCGGAGCCCACCTTGTACCAGAAGGAGAGGCCCTGACCGGCCGTCGTGGTGGTTACGAGGGTGACCGTCGAGCTGCCGCTGTTGGGGGTGACACCAGACTTGAGGGCGCTGCCGCCCGCGTAGCCCTGGGTGGTGTCGATGGCCCAGGCCGGTGCGCTGCTGACGAGCGGTGCGAGGGCGCTGCCGGCGGCGAAGGAGGTGGAGAAGGAGGACTCGTCGGGGCCGCGGCAGAGGCCGTTGCCGCAGGTTCCCGTGGCGGTGTTGCCGCAGCTGGTGCAGTCGGCCTCGCTCTCGGCCACGCAGCTGCCGGACTGGCAGGACGAGCTGGTGCAGTCGGTGGGGCTGGCATCGCAGTCGGTGCCGTCGGGCTGCACGAAGCAGGCGAAGCAGGCGCCGCCTACCGGTACGCCGGTGCTGCAAAGGTCGCTGGCGCAGCTGTTGGGCTGGGCGAAGGAGAGGTCGTCAATCCAGGCGGTGTCGCTGCCCGACGCGCCGACCACATCCTTGGAATAGGTGAGGGTGAGGGTGTGGCTGCCGGCCGGGATGGTGCCGGTGAACTGGGTCCAGGCGACGGTGCCCGACCACTGGCCCAACTGCACCCCGTCGAGCTTGAGGGTGAGGAGGTCGTAGTTCAACTCGGAGCTCACCTTGTACCAGAAGGAGTAGGGGCGGGCGGGGCCGCTGTGGGTGTAGGTCAGGACGGAGGAGCCGCTGTTCGGGGTCACACCCGCACGGAGCGCTCCGCCTGCGGAGCGGCCCTCGGCGGCGTCGATGCGCCAGGCCGTCGCGCCGGTGGTGAAGGGGGCGAGGGTGGCGCCTGCGCCGTAGCTGTAGTTCTGCGCCTCGGAGGGGCCGAAGCAGGTGCCGTCGCCGCAGGTGCCTGTGCCCGTTGCGCCGCAGCCGGCGCAGTCGGGGGCGTTTCCGGCAACGCAGGCACCGGCCTGGCAGCTCTCTTCGGTGCAGTCGGTGGCGTCGCTGTCGCAGGTGGTGCCGTCGGCGACCGGCTCGGTGACGCAGCTGCCGGCCTGGCAGCTCTGCGCGGTGCAGGGCGAGGCGTCGCTGTCGCAGGCGGTGCCATCGGCGACCGGCTCGCAGGCCACGCAGGAGCCGCCCGACGAGACACCCGAACCGCAGACATTGGCGCTGCAGTTGTTGGGGTCGGAGATTTCCACATCGTCAATCCACCCTGCATCGGAGCCCGCGGTGCCGCCGCCATCCTTGGCGTAGGTGAGGGTGAGGGTGTGGCTGCCCGCGGGGATGGTGCCGGTGTACTGCGTCCAGGCGACGGTGCCCGACCAGCGAACCACCTGCACGCCGTCGAGCTTGAGGGTGAGGAAGTCGAAGCCGCTCTCGGAGCTCACCTTGTACCAGAAGGCGTAGGTGCGGCTGGCGCCGCTGGTGGTGAAGGTGAGGACGGAGGAGCCGCTGTTGGGCGTGGTGCCGCTCTTGAGGGCGCCGCCCGCGGAGTGGCCCTCTGCTGCATCGATTGCCCAGGCCGGCGCGGCGGTGGTGAAGGGGGCAATCGTACTGCCCGCGCCGTAGGCGTAGGTGGTCGACTCTGCCGCACCCTGGCAGGTGCCGCCGCCGCAGAGGCCGCCCGCGCCGCAGGCGGTGCAGTCGGGTGCGGGGCTGGTCACGCAGCTGCCCGCCGCACAGGCGCCCACGGAGCACTCGCCACTCGAAGGGCAGGCGGTGCCGTCCACGACCGGCGCGGCGACGCAGCTGCCAGCCTGGCAGGTTTGCGCGGTGCAGGGCGAGGCGTCGCTGTCGCAGGCAGTACCGTCGGGTGCGGGATCGCAGGAGACGCAGGAGCCGCCAGCGCTCACGCCGGCGCCGCAGGCGTCGGCCGCGCAGTTGTTGGGGTCGGAGAACTCCACGTCGTCAATCCAGGCTGCGTCGGAGCCCGCGGTGCCGCCGCTGTCCTTGGAGTAGGTGAGGGTGAGAGTGTGGCTGCCGGCGGGGAGGGTGCCGGTGTACTGGGTCCAGGCAACGGTGCCCGACCACTGGCCCAACTGCACCCCGTCGAGCTTGAGGGTGAGGAGGTCGTAGGTCGCCTCGGAGCTCACCTTGTACCAGAAACTGTAGGTGCGGCTGGCGCCGGTGAGGGTGTAGGTCAGCACGGAGGAGCCGCTGTTGGGCGTCACGCCGCTCTTGAGGGCGCCGCCTGCGGAGTTGCCCTGCGAGGCGTCGCGGGCCCAGGCCGGCGCGCCGGTGGTGAAGGGGGCCAGCGTGCTGCCCGCGCCGTAGGCATAGGTGGTCGACTCGCTCGCTCCCTGGCAGGTGCCGCCGCCGCAGAGGCCACCGGCGCCGCAGGCGGTGCAGTCGGGCGCGGCGGCGGTCACGCAGCTTCCCGCAGCGCAGCTGCCCACGGTGCACTCGGCGCCGGTGTCGCAGGTGGTGCCGTCGGCAATGGGCGCGGCGACGCAGCTGCCGGCCTGGCAGCTCTCGGCGGTGCAGTCGGAGGCGTCGGTGTCGCAGGTGGTACCATCAGAGACGGGCGCACAGACGAGGCAGTCGGTGCCGTTGAAGATGGCCTCGCCGCAGGTGCCCGTGCTGCAGGAATCGGTGGTCTCAGCCGAGATGGTGAGGTCGTCAATCCAGACGGTGTCGGTGCCGCCGGTGGAGCTGCTGTCTTTGGTGTAGGTGAAGGCGAGGGTGCTCGGGCCGGCGGGGAGGTTGCGCACCACCTCGGTCCAGTTCACGGTGCCGGCCCAGGTGGTGCCATCAAGGGCGCCGTTGGTGGTGAGCGAGAGCTTGTCGCAGCAGCCTTCCGAGCTGGCCTTGACCCAGACGCGGAGCTGGGCGGCGGCGCGGAGGTTGACGGTGAGCGTGGCGGTGCTGGTCTGCGAACTGCCGATGTTGCCGGAGCGGAGCGAGCTGGTGCCGGTGTGGGCGGTGGTGGTGTCGATGCGCCAGGGCTGGTTGCCGCTCATGGTGAAGGCGGCCGCGTCGGTGGCGCTCTCGAAGGTGTAGGCGGGGGTCTGCGGCAGGCCGCCGCACTCGCCGCCGGCGCAGAAGCCGCCGCCCGCGCAGGCGGTGCAGTCGGGCTGGGCCACGCCCTCACAGGCGCCGGTGCCGGGGTTGCAGATGCCGGTGGTGCAGCCGCCGCCGCTGTCGGCGCAGACGACCGCCGAGCCTGCGCAGAGGCCGGCGGTGCAGACATCGCCGGTGGTGCAGAGGTTGCCGTCGCTGCAGGTAGCGCCATCGGCCTGGTTGCCCACTTCGCAGAGACCGGTGGCCGGGTTGCAGGTGGCGACTTCGCAGGTGGCGGCGAGGCCGGCGCAGCTCACGCCGGCGCAGAGGTCGACGACGCAGACGCTGGGCGAGCCGGAGCAGGCGTAGGTGGCCTCGACGACGCAGAGGTCGGAGCAGCCGTCGCCGTCGACAAGGTTGGCATCGTCGCAGCCCTCGCCGAAGCCCACGATGCCGTCGCCACAGACGGGCGGCGGCGTGGTGTCGGGCGTGGTATCGACGGTGGTGTCGGGCGCTGTGTCGGGCGTGGTGTCATCGACAGTGGTGTCGGTGGTGTCGTCGAC
>CAIWGR010000619.1 GCA_903912275.1 uncultured delta proteobacterium | reverse complement strand
GCCAGGTGCTCCTTGGTGCGTGCAACGGCGTAGCCCACGGTGGTCTGCATCTTGATGATGAAGGCCCAGTCGGAGGCCTGCGCGAGCATGAGTTCGCGGCAGAGCTGTTCGAGTGCCGGCTGCCATGCTGCGCTCTCTGCGTGCGCCGATACAGCAGCGGCGACCCGCTCCTCCGCGGCGTGGAGCGCAGGGTAGATCCAGGCGTTGCCATCGTTGAGCCAGACCGAGAAGTAGCCCGCCTCGCCCCAGCTGGAGTCGGCCGGTTCTGCGACCTGTTGCACCGGGTTGCCGGCGAGATAGTCGGAGGGAGTCGTTGCGGAGAAGGTGCCGTTGCGGGCGATCTCGCGAAGGACGGCGTCGAGGAAGAGCGGCCCCTCGAACCACCAGTGGCCAAAGAGCTCGGCGTCGTAGGGCGTGGTGACGACGGGGCGCACGGCGGAGCGCTGCGCGGCCCAGGCGATCTGGGTGGCGCGGGCTGCGACGAAATGGCGGGCATGCTCGGCGACCGCGGCCATCGCGGCCTGCGGGTCGTAGGCCTCCTTCTCGGCCTCGGTACGCGAGGTGATGCGGTGATACTTGAGCCCCGTGTTCACGCGGATGCCGTCGGGGTGGATGAAGGGGGCCACCTCTTCGATCGGCCGGTCGAAGCCCACATCGCGGTAGTACTCACGGTAGCGGAGGTCGCCGGGGTAGCCCTCGTGCGACGACCAGACCTGGCTCGACGACTCGGGGTCGCGGCCGAAGAAGGCGACGCCGCCCGGCGAGAGCAGCGGGGCAACGAGGCCACTCAACGGCCGGTCGGAGGCACACTCGATGGCGTGGTTGTCGACAAAGGAGAAGCGCACGCCGGCCTCGGCAAGCAGCCCGTCGACGCCAGCGGTGTAGGCGCATTCGCCCATCCACATGCCGGCGGAGGCGAAGCCGCAGCGCGCCTCGAAGGAGCGTGCAGCGGTGCGAATCTGGCCGCGCCGGCTGCCTTCGAGGAGCATGAGCGGCAGGAAGCCGTGGGTGCCAACGCAGGTGATCAGCTCGATGCGCCGGCTCTGGTGCAGCCGGATGAAGCAGCCGACGAGGTCCCGCTGAAGGCCGTTCAGGTAGAGGTCGCGGAGCCGGATGAGGCGGGTGAGGTAGAAGCGGGCGACGGGGCCGAAGTCGGCGTCGGCCTCGGTGCGGGTGACCTCCTGCGTCGCGAGCCGGATGAGGCGGGCGAGGTGCTGCTCGAAGCGGTCGCGGAGGAGGCCATCGTCGAGCATGCCGATGAGCGGCTGCGAGAGCGAGAAGGTGATGCGGCCGGGGATGCCATCGCGGTCGAGTCCCTGCAGCACTTCGACGAGCGGCAGGTAGGTCTCGAGGATGGCCTCGAAGAGCCAGTTCTCTTCGAGGTGGTAGGGGTTCTCGGGGTGCCGAACGAAGGGGAGGTGGGCGTGGAGGACAATCTGGAGCGAGCCGTTCATGAACGCCTCCAGCTGTTTCCGGGGCTGGTTGTGTCTGTGGTGGTTCGGGCCGACCGCGATGCTGCATGCAGGTGCGAGCCCGCGCCGCTGCGTGGCGGCAGGTAGGGCAGTCCGCCGCCGGCGCGGGCGGGGAACGCGGGCAGGGCGCTGCCGTCGGCGCGGCCCCAGACCACCAAGCTCCGCTGCGGACGATCGGTGGGGAGGTGGAGCGGAGCGGAGTGCAGCGGCGCGTCGCCGTCCACAGACAGCGTTGCGACGACCGCGTGGACGGACTCGGGAAGGTCGAAGAAGGCTCCCTTCTCCTCCGGGCCAACGGTCACTTTGAGCAGCGTGTCGCCGCCGGCGGTGGCGAGGCGAAGCTGTCCTACGACAGCTACCGTCCAGTAGGCGTAGAGCCGGTGAGGATCGACGGGGAGGAGCCGAAGCGCGGGCACGGGTGCTGAGGGCTGCATGAACCGACTGCCTTGCTGAATGGACTAGGAACCAGCGTGTTCTGCCAGCGCTAACAGATTCGGTGCCTCGTTGGGAACGAGAAGCGGGCCAGCGGGCGGCTCCTCTCCGAGTTCGATCGCCAACAGCTCCTCGTCGGGCTCGCGCGGCTCGCCGGCATGGGGTTGAGGCGGCGTGTAGTGGCGCTTGGCGAGCCGTTGCGCCGCAACCTCGGCATCTGTGAGCGCGACAAAGCCGGATGCCGCCGGGTCTGCGGTCATCGGCGACAGCATTTCCGCCTTCTTGATCTTGCCCATCGCCACACGGACGATGCTGTGCGGGTCGACGGTGGTGCCGAGCAGCGCAGCGATGGTCTCGGTCGGCTTGAGCGTGTCTTCCATGATGCGCTGGGTGATGCGCAGGATGGGGCGGTCCGGAGCAAGGCCGAGCAGCGGCGCGAGCTCGCCGGCGCGAACCACTTCGGCCCGCGTTACGACGAGCTGGATCGGCAGCGACTTGGTCAGCTTCTTGCGCGGAACGACGACCTCCGCGTTGGCCGCGTAGATGGCCGCAACACGGTCTCGCAGGGCCTCGAAGGTGAGACCCGGCTCGGCGAGGATGGAGGCGGGTACCGCAGCAACCAGCTCCATGCCGTCGATCCAGCGTCCGACCGCGATCGGCCGGCTCGGCAGACGGGCCGCCTCGAAGAAGGAGAAGCCCTCAGGCGCAAAGCCGTTGAGGCTCTCGAGCAGCTGCTCGGGCGTGAGCGGCTCTGCAAAGGCGATGTCGGCATACTCCGCGACAGAGCGGAGTCCCATGCCGAGGCCTGCGCCGAAGGAGATGACCGGGCGGGGGCTGAAGCCCTCCGAGAAGTAGACGGTGAGGCCCGCGCGGCGGGCGATGCGGGGCAGCATGGTCGAGATGTCGACCTGGCCCTGCAGCGCCATGGAGCCGAGCTTGGAGAAGCGTACGCGGAACTGCTGCGGGTCGCCCTGGCCGAAGTCGTGGGGCTTGAGACCGCGCTTGATGCGGGCCTGCGCGGTTACGCGCGCGCTGGCCTCGGTGAAGGCCGGCGTGGGTTCGAGTGCGCCGAGTCGGGTGAGGGCGTCGACGCGGTCGTCGCGCATCTGCTTCATGTCGCAGGCGATGCCGCAGTTGTAGCAGATGAGCTTGCGCTGGTCGGCCAGTGCGTCGGCCACGTTGGTGTGGTGGACCTTGGCGCGGAAGGGCTTGCCGCAGGGCGGGCTGAGCCGGTTGACCATCGACTTGCGGTATTCCTTGAGCAGGAAGCCATCCTCGAGGCCCACATCGATGTGGTCCCAGGGCAGGTGCGCATCGGTGGGGAGCGTTGCGAGGAAGAGGCCGCGCTCGATTCCGTGCTGCGCCTCCCACTGCGTGAGCGCCTCCTGCCAGGCCGACCAGTTGAGGTGCTCGTCCCAGCCGTCGAAGCGGGCGCCGAGCCGCCAGGCGAGTTCGAGCAGGTCGCCCGTGCGGTAGTCGCCGCGCGAGAGGATGCCTTCGATGTGGCTTCCGCGGTGCTCGTGTTTGCGGACGTAGACGTTGGCGCGGCGGGCGCCGTCGAAGACGAGCCGCTGCTTGCGGCTGATCTCATCCATGCTGTCCATCGCACACCACTGGAAGGGGGTGTGGGGCTTGGGCACATGGCTGGAGATGGCGACGGTGATGTTGATGGCGCGCTGGTAGCGGCGGCCGATATCGTAGGCCTGACGGCCCATCTCCACGATGCCGAGCAGATCCTCGTCGGTCTCGGTCGGAAGACCGATCATGAAGTAGAGTTTGATGCGCTGCCAGCCCTTGGAGAAGACCCGGTGGCAGGTGGTGAAGATGTCTTCTTCGCTGATGTTCTTGTTGATGACATCGCGCATGCGCTGCGTGCCCGCTTCGGGCGCGAAGGTGAGGCCGGTGGCCTTCACGCTGGCGATGTCGTCGAGGAGCTCGTCCGAGAGTCCGTAGGCCCGGAGCGACGAGATGCCGAGGGACACCTTCATGGGGCGGAGCTTCTCCATGATGCGCTTGATGAGGGGCGCAACGCAGGAGTAGTCGGCGGTGGAGAGCGAGGTGATGGCGGCCTCATCGTAGCCGCCTTTCTGGATGGCGGAGACGAGCGTCTCGACGACCTCTTCGGGGTCTCGCTCCCGCACGGGACGGTAGATCATGCCGGCCTGGCAGAAGCGGCATCCCTCGGTGCAGCCACGCGCAATCTCCACCGCCATGCGGTCGAAGATGGCCTCGGCGACGGGCACGGGCGAGTCGTCGGGGAAGCGGTAGCGGGAGATGTCGTCGAGGAAGGCGCGCTGCACGCGGGCGGGCACGTCGGGGTGGGTCGGCGCGCTCACATACATGAGGCCGGAGCGTTCGCAGATGTCGCGGGTGTAGAGCTCGGGGCAGTAGACGCCGCCCTCTTTGGCGACCTCGATGAGCATCTCGCGGCGCGAGAGCCGGCCCTCGCGCTTCATCTGGCCGATGGCGCGCAGGAGCTGCGGGAGGCGCTCTTCACCATCACCGATCAGGATGATGTCGAGGAAGGGCGCGAGGGGCTCGGGATGGGTGGCGGCCGGACCGCCAGCGATGACGAAGGGGTGGGCCAGCGTCCGCGCCTCGGAGCGGATCGGGATGCCGCCCAGCTCGAGCATCGTGAAGATGTTGGTGAAGGTCATCTCGAACTGGAGCGAGAAGCCGACCACATCGAAGTCGGAGAGCGGCCGGGCCGACTCGAGCGTCACCAGCGGGAGCGAGCGCTCGCGCAGCGCAGCCTCCAGGTCGAACCAGGGGGCGAAGCAGCGCTCCATGAGCAGGTCGGGCGTCTTGTTGACGACCGAGTAGAGGATCTTGGTCCCCATGTGGCTCATGCCGATGTCGTACACATCGGGGAAGCAGAGGGAGAAGCGGCAGTCTACGCTGCTCCAATCTTTGATGACCGCGTTGTACTCACCGCCCACATAGCGCGCCGGCTTCTCGATGGTGTGAATGAAGGAGGCGTAGGGGTGATTGACCTGCATGGGTCGGACCTGTCCGGGGAGGGCAGCGAGGCTGCTAGTGAAGGTCGCCTGCGCCGTTCGCCTGGGGGCCGACAAGCTTGAAGGAGGTCTCGTCGAGCAGGGTCATCTGGAGGTCGGAGATGAGCAGGCCGCGGTCGGGAAACTGGATGCGGTTGCCGGGCTCGTAGGTGCCCGGGAAGAGGATGGCGGCGCCGGCGTTGTTGTAGCCGAGCTGCACCAGCATGCCGGCGCCCATGCGGCCACCCGAGGACGTCGTGATCTCTTCGCGGACCACGTAGAAGCCCTGTCGGGGCAGCAGAACCAGCGTGCTCGGCCAGCTCTTGGACTCCACGAGGTAGCCGCGGTCCTGGAAGCTCCAGGTGTTGTCCTTCACCTCCTTGGGGAGGAGGACCATGGACTTGTTCTCCTGATCGGAGTGGTTGTGAAAGTAGACCATGCGGCCGGCCGGCACAGCCTCTTCTTTGCCCTCGAGCGGAAGGGTGGTGCGATAGATGCCGCAGGGGGGGAGGTTGGTAGCGTTCGCCATGATGGACCGTGACGGTTGGAGCGTTGAGTGCGCGGTCGCGCGCTCGGGCAACTAGTAGGGGCGCAGCGAGGCCGCAAGCCGCGGCGATGCGCGGGCTGCGCGGGTTGACAGCGTGGCACCGGAAGGCGAAGAGCCGAGCGTTCCGCGCGGTTGCGCTGGCTGGAGGCGAAGAACGATGAACGGTGTTGAAGGCGGTACATTCGGCATGGCGCCCGCAGCGCTGCAGGTGGCGCTGTGAGCAGCCGCGGCATGTGGCTTCGCATCCTCGTCGCAGAGGATGGTTCGCCGCTGCTCGGATACCGTCAGGACCTGCATGAGGCCTGCGCCATCTGCGGCAAGGAGCACATCCATCGCCACTACCGTGAGTACGACCTTCACCGTTTCACGACGGCGCGCCTGAGGCAGCTCTCGCAGCGGCCTGCCGACGCGGCGCCCTTCGTCTGCGAGCAGTGCGGCCACGAGGAGGCGCTGTCGGCGGCGGTGCACACGGTCTTCGGACCTGCTTCGGTTGGCCGTGTGGAGTGCTGGCGGAGCGGCGAGCAGGAGATGTGGAAGGTGGAGCCGCGTGCTGTGCTCGATGCGCAGGAGCTGGCCCGTCCGCTTGCTGCGCTGCCGCCGCACGAGGGCTGGCAGGTGTGGCCGGGCGCGCGCGGATTTGCGACGCTGCTGGGCCGGTGGTGGTCGCCGAAAGAGCGGATTCGTGCCGCCCTGGCAGCGGGCGATCCGCCGGAGCGGCCCGAGTTCCTCGCAGACGGATTGGCCTGGTGCCGCAGCAACACGGCTGCCGGCTTTGTCTGGCTGCCGATTGTAGAGGCGGGCGCTGCAGCGGAGGGTGGCGCAGGCTGCGCCGCAGAGTGGCTCGACGGGGTTGCCGCCGCCGATGTGTGGGTGGGCGTTGAGGAGTCGCGTTGGCTGGAGTGGCTGAGCGCGGCGACGGTCGACTGGCCGGTCGAGGTCGAGGTCATCGAGGCCAACGGCGCTGTGTCGGTGGCACGCAAAGATGACGGCGACGACATCCTGGCCTGCTGGGCCGTTGTCGACCTGACGCGCGAGGCTGCGCTCACTGCGACGGCGCCTGCCGACGTTGCGACCATCGCCGTGCAGCGGGCGCTCGCGCTCCGCCTGACCGCAGGAACGGTGAGGTCGGTGGTGGAGTTCGGCGACGCATGAGCGGTACCCGCTTCCTGCTCGATGGTCGCGCTGTCGCGGCGGCCGATGCGGTGCTCGGCGCGGAGACGGGGCTGGTGCGGAGCGGAGAGGGCTGGGTCGAGACGCTGCGCGGTGAGCAGGGCCGCTGGATGTTCGAGGGCGAGCATCTGGCGCGGATGTCGGCATCGATTGCCGCCGCCGGGCTCGACGCTGGAGCCGCGCTGCAGGCGGCCCGCGCGACGCTGCAGGCCGCAGCCATGGATGCAGCGCGACCGGCCCGTCTGCGGCTCCTTGTGACGCCGTCGCCCCGCGGCGAAGCAGGCTGGCAGGCGCTCGGTGAGCTCGCCGACTACGCGCCGCCGGTGTCGCACTACACCTCGGGCCTCGCGCTACGCTCGGCGGCCTCGGAGCACCCTGGCTTGGGGCTGCTAGGCAAGTCTGCGAGCTATCACTGGTCGCAGTTCGCGCAGCGCGAAGCGGAGCGGGCTGGTGCAGATGAGGCGCTGTTTTGGTGGCAGGGCGCCGTCGCCGAGTGTGCCCGTTCGACGTTGCTCTGGCGAGAGGGCGGCCGCTGGTGGAGGCCCGACACCGAGGGGGTTCTTGCGAGCGTGACGCTGGCTGCGCTGGAGGCAGCCGGGCTCGAGGTGGCGCTCGGTTCGCTGGATGCGTCGCGCCTCGCCGTGAGCGAGGGGCTTGTGCTGGTGAGCGCGCTGCGACTGGCGGCGCCGGTGCGGTCTCTCGATGGCAACGCGCTGCCGCTCCTCGCAGACGAGGCGGCCGCGCTGCGGGCGCTGCTGTTGTCGCTGCATGAGCGGTCGCGATGAGCCGCTCGCCCTTTCAGCTCCTGGTCGAGGAGGCGGCCGCCAGCGGCGCTCCCTTCGCCTGCCTCTGCTCCGCCCGAGGCGACATCGACCGCGGCCGTCGATCGCTGCTGGCGACGGGGCTACGGCCGGTGCTGACAGTGGGAGATTCCGATGCGCTCGCGCCGGGCTCCGCCACGGAACTGCTCCGTGCTGCAGCCGCGCAGGCCTTCAGCGAAGGCGCCAAAGGCTGCCTTCTGCTCGTTGCCCATGAGGGAGGCAGACTCTTTGACGATGCGGCTAGCTTCGAGGCCTGGGAGGACCTTCCGCTTGTTCAACTCTGGGCAGCGGATGATGTGGTCACAGCACCTGCCGGTGAGCCGTGGGCGGGGCCCGCAGAACGGCCGCTCCTCCGCCGGCTCTCCGTAGCCGACGAGGCCTGGCACAGCGCTGCAGTAGAGGCCATCCTCGAGGCGATCCGCGCAGGCCGTCTCTACCAACTCTGCCTCACCTTTCCGCTCTGGTTCGAGCCGCCGGCTTCCATGCAGGAGCTATTCGCCTGGATGATGGCGAACCATCCTGTGGACTTCGGCGCGCTGGTGCAGCTGCCCGACTTCGCGGCCGCCTCCAGCAGCCCGGAGCGCTTCCTCTCGCTGCGTGACGGCATCGCGACGGCGCGCCCCATGAAGGGCACGCGGCTGCTCGTTCCGGGCAGCGAACAGGCAATCATGGAGGAGCTCTCGGCGTCCGAGAAGGACCGCGCCGAGAACACGATGATCGTCGATCTGCTCCGCAACGATTTGAGCCGCGTCTGCCGGCCCGGCAGCGTACAGGTGCCCGCGCTCTGCACGGTGGAGCGCTACCGGAGCGTCGCGCAGCTTACCTCGACCATCACGGGCGAGCTGGCGGCCGGTCGCGATATCTGGGACCTGCTCGCAGCTGCCTTCCCGCCTGGCTCCATGACGGGCGCACCGAAGCTCGAGGCCTGCGCGATGCTCCGCGAGCTCGAACAGGGCCCGCGCGGTCTCTACGGAGGCACCATCGGTTGGGTCGAGCCGAACGGCGACGCGGAGCTCAGCGTGGTCATCCGGACGCTGCAATCACGCAACGGCCGTGCCCGCTGGGATGTGGGCGGAGGCATCGTCTATGACTCCGAGCCAAGGGCGGAGTGGGAGGAGGCCTGGGCCAAGGTCGCGGTGCTCGACCAACGCCCCTAGTTTGGCGTCTGCGCCCGTTCGATGCGGATGCCGAGCGGTCCGAGGCTGGTGACGACTTCGATGGCGATCGGGATGCGGCGTTCGTCGGTGCCGAACCAGGCGCGCCCCACCTTCTTCATCGGCTCCTCTTCGAGGTAGACGGGCGGCAGTTCTGCACCCGACACGGCGTAGGGCAGCATGGGCTCGGAGGCGAGGATCTCGCGGCTCAACTCCACCTCTGCGGAGGGCAAGTCGCCAAGCGCGCAGTAGCTTGTGCCATTGCGGACCACGACGGCCGTGAGCCGAGAGAGCTTCCAGCCGTCGAAGACGAAGTACTCGTAACGCTTCCCGACGGAGAGGTCCTGGCTGCGTAGGTCCATGAACCAAGAGAAGGCGTCATGAAGATCGGAGGGGATGGCCCGTTTGAACTGCCGCGTTTCGCCGTCTCGCTTTCGCAGAACCGAAGCGCGGTGGCGGGTGCCGTCGTAGTCCACCTTGTAGGAGCGCTCGATGTTGTTTTCGGCCAGCACCTTCTCGGACCAGATGGGGAGCCCGGTTGCCGGGTCGAGGTAGGTGAGGGCGCTGTCGCGGATGGGATAGACGGCACCAAGCAGGCCAACGCTGGCCGCAAGCCCCTGGATGGGGATCACGGTCCCGAACTTCTCGACCTCGGTGGGCGCGCCGATGGAGAGGCCCGCCTTGATGGCCTTGTTGCCGAGAAATTCGATGGCGTAGAAGAGCTGCTCGCCGCTCCAGCGGAATCGCTGCGCAGCGGTCTCCGTTGCGAGCGGCGGGAGTGCCACTTCGGGGAGCTGCGCGGCCGGATTCTTGGGGCGCGGCGGACGAGAGTGGATGGCACTTCCGATCAGTTTTACGGGCGGCTTGGCGACGGGCAGCATCGCGCCGCCGGAGCCGTCGGTCGCTGCGCCCGAGCCCTCCGCGGCCCCTTGAGGCAGGGCGCCGCCCTCTGCAGCGGTGGGCCGCAGAGAGGAGGCGAGCAGGAGAGCCGAGAGGAGGAGATAGCGCATGGGATTTCGCGCTAGGCTCAACATCCTTTTGGCGCAAGCAGAGTTGGGGTAGGCGGCGCAGGCTCACACTGCCTCGCGACCTCTGGAGAATCACCATGACCAACCTGCGTACCCTTGGCCGCTGCGCCATGGGCGGCCTCTTCGCAGCGCTCCTGTTCCCCCACGCGGCCTTGGCTGCCAACCCTGCCTTCCCGAACGGACCGGACGAGGATCCCAAGGCCGCGATGCCGGATGACCCCGGCTACTTCAGCTGCACCCGAAACGCCGATGGCAGCTGTGCCGACCGCGCCCGCGGCGCCTGGGAGCAGTGGTCCTTCTACCCCGAGTCCTGGGTCGGCCCGAACGCGGGCGCCATCCGGCCCGAGGAGCGTGATACCCTCGGCACCGGCATGAGCGCCGACCGAGCCTGGCAGGTCACGACGGGCGACCCGGGTATCCTCATCGCCATCCACGACGACGGTACAGGCTGGCTCCGACCCGAGATGGTGGAGAAGACCTACATCAAGCGGGAGGAGCTCGACTTCGACGGCTGCCGGCCTGAGATCGGTTGCCTCGTCGAGACGCCCATCGACCGCTTCGATGCCAACGGCGACGGCAAGTTCAACATGCTCGACTACACTGTCTGCGACGGCGAGCGGGAGCGCTGGGACAGCATGGGCAACGGCAACGGCCGGCTCGACCCTGCAGATCTCATCCGCAACTGCTCGGACGGCATCGATGCCGACGCGAACGGCTTCATCGACGACATCTCCGGCTGGGACTTCTACTGGGACGACAACGACCCGACCGACGACACCGAGCATGACCACGGCGAGTGGGAGGGCATGATCGCCACGGCACCGGTCAACGACGGGCGCGGTGAGGTGGGCATCTGCCCCGACTGCTCCGTCATCTTCCTCCGCGTGGGCGACAGCTTCGTCGCAGACAGCAACGACTTCGCAGCGGCCGCTATCTACGCCGTCGACAACGGCGCCGACATCGTCTCCGAGGCGCTCGGCTCGCTTAACATGGGGCCGCTCGCCTACGAGGCCATCGAGTATGCCTACCAGAACGGCGTGCCTGTCATCGCCTCCGCGGCCGACGAGAACAGCTTCCACCAGAACATGCCCGGCACGGGCAACCACACGATCTACGTCCACTCCATCGAGGCCGACGACAACGACGACTGGCAGGCCAGCAGCTTCCTCAGCTACTCGGCCTGTACCAACCATGGTGCCAACCTGCTGCTCTCGACGCCGGGCACGGGCTGCTCATCGCAGGCCACCGGTATGTCGGCGGGGCAGGCCGGTCTGCTCCTCAGCTATGCCCGCCAGCAGGCGCTGAGCCCCTCGCTCTCGCCCGAAGAGGTGCGCGGGCTCATGATTCAGGGCGTCGACGACATCGTCGTCAACCCGGGCGGCGCAGACCAGACCAAGTTCCCCAGCGACGCGGGCTGGGACTACCACTTCGGATATGGCCGGAACAACGCTCGCAAGGCGCTCGACCTTCTCCGCACGGGCGCGATTCCCCCCGAGGTCGACATCGTCTCGCCGCTCTGGTTCGGTACGCAGTACCCCCGCCGCGATGGCTTCTCCCTCGAGGTCACCGGACGCGTCGGAAGCCGCACTGACGGCGTTGCCCCCCGCTACGCCTCCTACCGTTGGCAGCTGCTGACAGCGCCCGGAAAGGCCCCCGCGGAGGCCGACTTCACGCTGGAGGCGAGCGGCACGACGACAGGCATCGACGGTGTCATCGCGACGCTTGACCTCACCGCGCTGGCTGCCCGCATCAACCTCGACGCGCCGCTCACCGACCCCAACCGCTACGCCTATACGCTCAAGCTCACTGCCTGCGCCGACGGCCCGACGGGTGAGGTCTGCGGCGAGTTCCGCAAGGGTGCCTTCCTGGCAGACGACCCGAACCTCTTCCCCGGCTTCCCGAAGAACCTCCGCGGTTCCGGCGAGGCGAGCAGCCGCTTCTTCGACCTCAATGGCGACGGCGCCGATGAGCTCATCGTGCCCGAGGGCGCAGGCCTCGTGCATGCCTTCACCTCCAACGGCGCCGAGCTCGCCGGCTGGCCGGTTAGCGTGGGCTTCCGGCGTGGGTACGATCCGGCAGTCACTCCGAACCACCTCGGCGCCTGCGGCTTCCGCGACGACCGCTCGGGCTGCGTCGCACGCCGCGAGGTCCAGGCGCCGGTGCACCAGGGCTTCATCACCAACGCGGTGGCCGTTGCCGATCTTGCCCACGCCGATCGTGATGTCGCAGACCGCGCTGTGCAGGTGGTCGCGACGACCGTCGACGGCTTCGTCTGGGTCTTCAACACCGATGGCTCCGTGGCGCCCGGTTTCCCGGTCCGCACCAACGAGGCCTTCTCGCGCGGCTTCGCCGACTTCCGCGAGCAGAACCGGCTCGACGAGGGCTTTGCAGGTGGCGCCGTGCTCGCCGATCTCGACGCCGATGGAGACTTCGAGATCATCGCAGCAGGCATGGACCAACACCTCTACGCTTGGAACCACGACGGCACACCCGTCGACGGCTTCCCCGTGCTGCTGCAAGACAACGAGGAGCCCGACCCGGTCTCTGAACGGATCATGGCGACGCCCGCCGTGGGTGACGTCGACAACGACGGCGAGCTCGAGATCATCGTCGGCACGGGTGAGGTCTACAACGAGCTCGAAGGGCGCCTCTACATGGTCCACGCGCGCGGCAACGCCGACCCGCGCGGCCCCTTCGAGAACCTCGACGACGACCGCGAGAACCCCGGCCCCTACCGCACCGCCGCGCTCGCAGGCGAAGTGCTCCCCGTCGTCGGACGCGGTAACCCCTCCAACCCCATCATCGCCAACCTTGATGCAGACCCCTACCTCGAGTTCATGATGGAGGGCATCGGTGGCGCTCCCCTCGTCTACCAGTGGGACGGCACCTCGATGACCATCGAGCGGGCGATGACCATCTCCACCGACACCTACGGCCCGCTCTCGAACTCGAACGATGAGTATGCCTACCCGCTCATCAACAACGGCGCCTTCGCCAACATGAGCAACGATGGCTCGCTGGCCTTCATCAAGGGCACGGCAGGCTTCAAGTTCCTGCTCGCCTTCGCGGGCGGCGGCGGAAAGGCCGATTTCGACCACCAGGTATCGGCCTGGAACACCTCCACGGGCCGCTTCCTCGACGGCTTCCCGCAGGTTACCGACGACTGGCAGTTCTTCATGACCCCCGCCGTGGTTGACCTCGATGGCGATGGCTTTGCAGAGGCCATCAGCGGCTCCGGCGGCTTCCGGCTCACCGCCTTCGACAAGGATGGACGGCAGCCCGAGGGCTGGCCCAAGCACACAGGCGGCTGGCTTGGTGCGTCGCCCGCGATCGGTGACTTTGATGGCGATGGATTCTTCGATGTCGCCGCCCATACCCGCAACGGCTACCTCTTCGTCTGGAAGACTGCTGGTCCGGCTACCGGCACCATCGAGTGGAACGGCTTCGCCCACGACCCCCGCAACACCAACAACTACGAGACGCCGATGGCCCACGGGCCAGACCGCACTGCGGCCGGCGGCGAGGACGCAGGCTCGGGCGACGATGCGGGCAGCGATGCGGGGGTCGACGGAAGCGGCGTCGAAGACGATGTGGCGGTCAATCCCGTACAGGCGAAGAAGAAGGAGGATGGCTGCAGCGCGGGAGGGAGCCTCTCCGGCTCGGTCGTGGCCAGCTTCGCGCTGTTCGCGCTCTTCGCGCTCCGCCGTCGCCGCGAAACCAAACGACACTAGCCGCTGAGCAGCCCGCATGCGGCGTTGCACGCAGGCCTTAGATTGCCGCCGAAAATAGCGGGTTTTGAAGCCTTGCAGTGGATCGGGAAACCTCCAAGGGTGCGGCCCATCCCTTCTCTCCGAAGCAGCTTTCCGATGGTCTTGCGCCGTCGGGTGAAACTTTGGCGCGTTGGGTGCATCGAAGTTGCGTATACCACGGGGCGGAGTCGCCCCATCCTTGCGGAGTCTTGGAAATGAGAAAGTTTGGATTTGTGAATCTTCCTGGTTCGATCGCGCTACTCGCGCTGCTCTCGATGGCCGTCGGTTGCGGCGACGACGAGAAGGAGACGACGACCGACACGGGTGCTGACACCGGGTCTGACACCGGCTCGGGTTCTGGCTCGGGCGATACGGGCACGACCGACACGGGCACGACCGACACGGGCACCGACACGACGGTTGCGGGCAACACCCAGATCCGGGTCTTCCACGCCTCTGACCTCGCCAACACTGCCTCTGAGGCCGGCGTGGATATCTACACGGGCGACACGCTCGTTGTGGACGCACTCGCCTACCGCTTCGGCACGGCCTTCCTCGAAGTCCCCGCCGGCGACTACGCCTTCAACGTCTTCGGCGACGGCGCAGGTCCCACCGGCGATGCGGCGCTTGCCATCCCCTCGCTCTCCTACGCTGCAGATTCGGCCTACACCCTCGTCGCCTATGACGACGCTGACGCGATCGCCCCGCTCCGCCTTGACGAGTCGACCGCCACCATCGGTGCCGGCAACATCCGCGTCCGCGCCATCCACCTGGCCGGCATCCTGCCCGAGGTCGACATCTGGAATGTGACCGACGCGGCCAACCCCTCGCTCCTCTTCGAGAACCTCGCCTTCGGCGCCGCCACCGCGCAGGTTGAGATCCCGGCTGCTGCCTACGTGCTCGGCATCGACCTCAACAACGACGCCACCCCCGACGTCACCTTCGACGTGCCTGCGCTTCCCGCCGGTACCTCGGCAAATATCTTCGCAATCGTGGACGCCGCGGGCCCCCACCTGGTGGCCGACCTTGGCGCCGGCGAGGCGGTTGAGCTCCTCGGTCAGGAAACGGCCGGCGAGACCAACATCCGCGTCTTCCACGGAGCGCCGTCGGCCGGTACGGTCGACATCTACACGGGCGGAAGCGCGGTCCTCCCGGGCCTTGAGGCTCTCTCTGCGACCAACTACGTGACCGTCCCCGAGGGCGACTACGCATTCGACGTCTTCGCCGCTGGCGCAGACCCGACCGGCACCCCCGCCTTCTCGATCCCGTCGCTCAACTACGCCGCCGACGCCTCCTACACGGCCGTCGCCTATGAGTCGGGCGCCGGCTTCGCTGCGCTCCGCCTCGACGAGCCCGCCATCGCTCCGGCCGCCGGCAACATCCGCGTCCGCGCCATCCACATCGCGAACGGCGTGGGCCAAGTCGACATCTGGAACATCACCGACCCGTCGTCGCCGTCGCCGCTCATCGTCGACTTCAACTTCGGCACCGCGACCGACTTCCTCGAGATCCCGGCGCAGGCCTACAAGCTCGGCCTCGACGTCAACAACGACGCCATCCCCGACCTGACCTTCAGCATCCCCCCGCTTCCCGCCGGCACCGTCGCCAACCTCTACGCCATCGTCGGCGCTGACGGTCCCTTCCTCGCTGGCCAGATCGGCACCACCGTCGTCCCCATCTTCCCCGATGCCGGCCCGACCAACATCCGCGTTTTCCACGCCTCGACGATCGCCAACGCCGCCTCGGCTCCCGGCGTCGACATCTACACCGGCGGCGCGCTTACTGTGCCCAACTTTACCTACCTCTCGGCCACGGATTACCTCTCGGTTGCCGCGGGCGACTACAGCTTCGACGTCTTCGCCGCAGGCGTGTCGACCGGTACGCCCGCT
>CAIWGR010000618.1 GCA_903912275.1 uncultured delta proteobacterium | reverse complement strand
CTCCGCAACACGATCACCCTCCGCGACCAGGGTCTTGACGACACTCGCAGCCACCTGGGCACCTACCTTCGCGGTGACCTGGGGCACGAGGTAGCCCGTCGCCGTGAGCGACACGAGGCTATCGGTGGCGGAGAAGACGCTGACGGTGGTGGTCTTGACCTTGAGGACATTCATCTTGGCGCGCAGGGCGCCGATGCCGGCGTAGAGGGCGCCGCCGATGACGAAGGCTCCGACCAACCAGCCGAGCCAGCCGGGAAGGCCGCGAGAGGGGGGCGGAGGCGGCGAACGGTCGATGCGGAGAGCATCGAGGCGAGAGGAGAGCGATTCAGACATCAGATACCGTGGGTGCGGGCGACGCTTGATAGATGCGCGAAGTTGCTTCGGGGTGCGGAGCGTGGAGGCTTACGGGGCCGGCTGTCCGCGAAGTACATAGCGGCGGTGGAGCCAGCGACCGGCTGCAGCCGCGGGGAAGAAGAGGGCAATGCCCACCATGGCGACCCATGGCGGATGCGGAATTTGCATCATCGTGAAGAGCGAGCCGGCCAGCATGGCGGCTGCGACGGCCAACGAGGGCCAGCGTTCGCGGCCGCCTGTCATCAGCGTGGCGAGAAAGGCGCCGGCCATCGTGCCGTCAAACCAGCCGACCAGCAGCATGACGAAGGCGCCAGGAGGCAGCGACCGCATGTAGGCCTCCATCGCGACCTTGTCGGCCGGGTTCAGTCCGGCGGGCGCCGGGTAGACGGAGTTGCTGAGCGACTCGACGAGGCCGACCACGAGGGCGGCCGCGAGCATGCCGGCGAGTGCGGCACCTACGGAACGAAACATGAGGGGCTCCTCCTGAGGGGCGAAGCGAGGGTAGACGGCATGCGCCACTGACGCAAAACTCTGGCCCAACGCTGCGTTGACAGCCCTAGGGGGCGAATCTACCTTCGCGACTTCACCTCAACGCCAGCGCCGCAACCATGTGGCGCCCACCAGAGAGTTACCATGTCCAAGCCTACGCTCCCCGAACTCTCCTACCCCCTCGACGCGCTCGAGCCCTTCGTCGACGCCCGCACCATGGGCATCCATCACGGCAAGCATCACGCTGCCTATGTGAACAACCTCATCGTCGCGCTCGACAAGCACCCCGCCCTCTATGAGAAGTCGATCCACGAGCTGGTCGCCAACCTCGAGGCGCTCCCCGACGACATCCGCAACGCCGTGCGCAACAATGGCGGTGGCCACCTCAACCACACCCTCTTCTGGGACATCATGGCGCCCGGCGCCGGTGGCGAGCCGACGGGCCCCGTCGGTGAGGCCATCAACGGCACCTTCGGCGACTGCGGCACCCTCAAGGAGAAGCTCAAGGCGGCCGCGCTCGGCCAGTTCGGCTCCGGCTGGGCCTGGCTCTCGGTTGCAGCCGACGGCACGCTGATTGTGGAGGCGACCGCCAACCAGGACAGCCCCATCTCCAAGGGCCACGCGCCCGTCATCGGCATCGATGTCTGGGAGCACGCCTACTACCTCCAGTACCAGAACCTCCGCGCCAACTATGTCGACGCCTGGTTCAACACCGTGAACTGGAACAAGGTCAACGCCCTCTTCCTCGCCGCCAAGCGCTAGCATCCACCACGAAAGACTGTCGTCTCAGGAGCCTGTTTTGAAGCTTCGTACGCTCACATTTTTGTCTTTGCTTCTTGCCGCCTGCGGCTCCACCGCCGGCAGCCAGTCGGCAGCCGGCCCAGAGGTCCTCGCCGATGCAGGCGGAAGCGGTAGCGACACCTCGTTTGCCGACGTGGGCGGCGACGACATCGGCGCAAATCAGGATGCCAGTTCCGATGCCGCCTCTGACAGCGCGATCACGCTCGACACCCAGGTGGAGGATGTGACCGACGCGGGCAGCGACACCACCGTCGCCGATGCCTCGATGGACACAACCGTGGACGATACGACGGCGGCCGATACGGGCATGACCGACACGACGGTGGCTGATACGGGCATGACCGACACGACGGTGACCGATACGGCTGGTCAGGTCTGCGCTCCCTCCTCGACCTCCTGCTCCGCAAACGTCCTCCTCACCTGCGCGCCCGACGGCTCTGCGCTCGGCCGCACCCGCTGCTCCAGCACCGCACAAATCTGCGCGACCGATGCCGACGGCCGCTCCGCCTGCATCGACCCCGTCTGCACGCCCGGTGCTGCCTACTGCGTGGACGCTGTCACCCGCGGCGTCTGCGACGCGAACGGTGCCGGCTCCGCGACGACCGAGGTCTGCGCTGCGGGCTGCAACGCGACCACGTCGGCCTGCAACCCGCTCCCCGGCGCCGGCTGCACGGTGGAGGCCTCCAACCCCATCGTCGTCGGAGATGTGCTCCAGTTCGACCTCTGCGGCGCTGGCGATGATGTCGCGAGCGTCGGCGGCCCCGACGACTGCACGGGCGGCTACACAACGGACGACGAGGATGCGATCTTCGAACTCACCCTCGATGCGCCTGCGACCCTTCTCTTCGACCTCCAGGACGCCGACGGCACCGTAGCTGTCGACACCCTCCTCTACCTGCGCGGCACCTGCGACCTCGCCGACAGCCAGCTCATCTGCGCCGACGACATCGCCTGCGCCAACTCCGACATCACGACCGGCTGCTCAGGCGGCTTCCAGCCCCGCCAGTCGCAGTTCCAGGCCAGCCTCGACGCCGGCACCTACTACCTCATCGCAGAGCAGTTCACCCGTACCAGCGGTGGAACCTCCTTCAGCTGCGGTCTGGTGCAGTTGAGCGTCACCGCGCTCTAAGAGCGCCCGCTCGCGGCGCCGGCGTCGCGCCGCCGCCGCAGGAAAAGCGCTGCAGCACCGGCCACCAGCAATGCTCCGGCCGCAGCCATCCAGGCCGTCGGTATCGTCGATGCGGTCGGCTGCAGGGGCGCCTGCCAGCTGTCGCACCTCGCTCCGGCGAGTCGTGCTGCCGGAACCACCACCTTGCCCGTCACGGTGGCGATCACCACGGCCTCCACGGGGTCGGGCAGGCAGCTCATCGGCGTCACAAAGAGCGCCTGCCCCTCCGCAAGGAGCCGCTGCGTGGTCATCGCGTTTGCGCCAGACATCAGACCGCCGAGGAGGCAGCTCCCACCCTCGGTTGTGAGCGCAGTGCAGAAGGGGGCCCAGCCGCTTCCCGTATCGGGCTCGGTCCGCACGCCGATGCTCTTGAGCTCCGCAACGATGGGGTCGGTCTGGTAGGTACCGGGCTGCCGCTCCTTGGCGGGCGTGAGGGTGGCGGTCGCCGGCGGTGGCGTGAAGCTCTCGAGGAGTCCGACGCCTGTGTCGGCCAGCAGTTGCGCGTCGCCCGCGAGGAGGCGCGCCTCTGCGCCCGCGACCACCAGCAACCAGATGACCACCTCGTTGCCGGACGAGGGCTGCGCTGCGCGAAGCCGCTTGAAGCCATCCCGGTCGAAAGCCGGCACCTCGGAGGTCGCAGGACGAGCAGCGCAGCTCGCTGCGAGCCAGGCGAGGGCGTCAGAGGGTTGATCGGTGGGTGCCAGCCGGACGGGTTGGCGGCCCGACTCCAGCAGCGTGACCGCCACGCGCTCCCCGGGAGAAAAGGTGTGTCGGAGCCCGTTGGCGATGTCGCGCAGCCGATACCGGGCAGCCTGGCTCGTGGAGGAAGCGCAGATGGTGGGCGCGTCGAGCACCAGCTCCGTACGGAGCGACAGGCCACTCGCCAGCAGCGGCGGTCCGTGGAGATGCTCGGCAAAGGGGCGTCCCGTTGCTGCATCGCTGATGGTGACGGGGTCGGCTTCGAGCGCGGCGCCCTCTGCGGTCCGGTGGCGAAGGATCAGGCGCGGGCTGACGCCGTCGGCGGGCGCGACGCCAGCGAAAGCGGGGATGGTGGGGCCATAGGAGATACGCCGCGAGTGGGCCTGCGCGGTCGCGCCGTGGAGTCCCACGATGAGCCCTGCTGCGCTCGCACAAAGCAACGCCTGTTGACGCCTCATCGGGCGAAGAACCGCTGCACCGTCCGGCGCGCCGACTCGAGCGCATCGCGGTCGAGGTCGGGGTGGTAGTTGACCGTCAATCGAGGCGTCATCCTCAGCTCCTTGGAGGCATTCTCGCGGACACGCCTGTCTTTGTGGATCATGGCGTCGAGGAGCCAGGCGAGGCGTCCGCAGGCCCGTGTGTCTTGTGCCATTTCGTCCAGGCTGCGGCGTCGAGATCGCTCGGCAGGAAGGCGATGCGGGTGAGCGCAGCCGCCGCACGGTCGTGCAGGTTCGGCTGGCCGAGGAGTTCGATGAGGGCGGGGATGCAGAGCTCGTCGCGGAGAATCATCAGCGCAGAAATCGCGGCGCTGCGGCTGTGTTCGTCGCCCTCGCGGAGTCGGAGCCGAATGGCCGGGATCTGGGCGTTCATGGGGCGCGAACCGCGCACAGACTCCACGAAGCGCAGCGCGATGCCGCGGGTTTGGTCGTCGCGGTCGAAGATACGCTCGACGATGTCGGGGATGAACTCGTCCGAGCCCTCCCGCGCGACGATCAGGGTGGCGTAGTAGCGGGTGTCGTCGTTGTCGCTGCGCATGAGCGGCAAGAGGAGCGGCGCGTAGATCGAGGGCTGGAGGCCAGCGAGCCAGAGGATGCTTCCGTGCTCCTCGAGAGGGCGGAGCGCCTGCTCTGGGATGCGACGGTCGATCTTGCGATGGCCGGGGAACCGTTCGACCACCTCGGCTGCGGCCGCCTTGCCGCGGCTCAGGAGCTCCTGCAGCGCGGCGCGTGCCAGCAAAGCGTCGCCACCCTCGAGTGAGTCGATGAGCGCCAAGGTGGTCCGCTCCCGCGTGCTGCCCGCCAGCAGGGCCTCAACATTGGCCGGCCGCGGCTCCGTCTGGGTGATGGCGAGTTCCAGGTCGAGCTCCACAGGTTCTGCTGCGATGCCGCGGAGTCGATGGGTATGGGCATCGTGGTGGCGCGTCTCCGCCTCGGTTGAGACGACAGCGTGACTCGCCGAGCGCGCCGCGAGCCAGGACTCGGCGGCGGTGCGAATGTCGGCTGTCGCCTTGAAGGGCTGCGGGTGGGTCGCCGAGAGTTCGCTGTTGCCGGCCGCCGCGGTCTCTTCGAGGAGCTCGGCGAGGATGCCGGTGACCCGCTGCAGGGGCGTCGGCGCCTCGATGGCCTGCGTCACGGAGGGGACGACGGCGTAGGCGCCGCTCGGGAGCTCGGGAATTTCGCCTGTGTCGCCGGCAGAGGCGCGGAGCGAGGCGGCGCGAACACGGGCATCCGAAGCGGCGAGCTGCGCAACCAAGCGTTCCGTAAGCGGCGACGGCCGCTCCGGGCCCGTCTCCGCGAGGCTCTCGTCGCTGACTTCGCGAACGTGCACCGCATTGGCGACGGGCGAGAGCAGCGCGGTGGAACGCCCGGGGCCCACCGCCGAGAGAGGCACGGTGGCGGAGCGCTGCGCTGCGGCGATGGCGTCGATGCGAACAGCCTCGAGCGCTTCTGGCGAACCCTGCTGAGGCAGCGGAGATTCCGCTGCAAAGAGAGCGGGGTCGAGGTTCGGCATGGGCAGCGTTGCCAGCGCAGCGAAGGCTCGGACAGCGGTCGGGTGGATGGGCTGCGGCGCGCTCGAGGACGGTTCGGCGGCCGTCACAGTCGGCAGATCGGTGCGCGAGCCCTTGCGGATGAGGATGAGCCGCTGAAGGGCCTCGCTCATCCGGCTGATGGCGCCCAGGACGACAGGCAGTGCGCTCAGGTCGTGGCCGGTTGTGAGGTCACAGATGGCGAGCATGGCCGTTCGATTGGCGATGCGGACTGGAATCGCCAGCAGCTCGTCCGGCGGCGCCACCCCCAGGCCATGATAGAGCGGTGCGAGACCGGCCCGGTGCGGTGGGCCGCGGAAGGCCTCGTCGCGCTCGCAGAGCAGCGCGAGCGGGCTCCCCGGCGCCGGCTTGAGCTCGAGCGACTCGATGGGTCGCGCCGGCGTATCGAGCCCCTGATATCCGTAGCCCTGCACCTTGCCCTTTCCGACCGCGAGCAGGATGCGTCGCGGGAAGTAGGCGCCCAGGAAGGAGAGTGCGGCCAGCAGGATCTCATCGCGGTCGGAGGAGGAGTCGAAGAGTGCGATGACCTCGGCGGTCGTCCAGTTCCTGCCGCCCCAGCGGTCGGCGAGGGCCGCGGGCGCCACGGAGATGCGGAAGGGCTCGTCCGCCACAGCCAGCACCGCAGCAACCTTCGCAGGCAGCGGGATGCCGTGGAGCAGGTGGAGTGCCTGTGCGATCCGGAACTCCGGCGTCACATACTGTCGAACGGCCTTTCCGCTCTCGGTCTCGAGGCGCTGGCGCTCCTCCGCGGGAAGCGGTGCGGAGACCGCAACCCGCAGGTCGGTCGCATCCTCATGAAAGGGAATCGCAGAGAGCTGCCGCGCCCGGTTCAGCGGCAGCCTTCCGAGCACGCCCTGCACCACCGCTGAAAAGTCGTCCTGTCCCACGGTTGGGAGCCCGCAGGCCCGCCCCAGGTATCGGGTCAAGACGGCTTCGCTCACGCGGCGCGAGAGCAGGAGCTCGGTCGAAAAATCGCTCTTCAACGCCTGCCTCGATGCGTCTGCAGTCGCGAGGTCCTCTGCAGTGAGGACCCCGTCCGCGAGGAGCATGGAGCGGAGGCGGGTGAGCATGGAGAGCGGTGGGTTGCGGACGCCGCCCGAGCCGAGCCAAGCCCTCGTCTGGGACTGGTTGCCGACCGGTGGACGCCACGAACGAGGATAGCCTTTCAAGGTGGAGGGGTCAAAGCCCGCAGTCACCGCGCCGCGATTGCCACTGCGGGCGGGAATCGGTAGGCAGGCGGCGCTGTTGAAGCCTCCCCGTCTGCGCGAAGTAATCCCATGATTGAGTCAGTCATCGCCAAGGTCATCGGCACCAAGCACGAGCGCAGCATGAAGCGCCTCCGGCCCGTCGCCCAGCGCATCAACGAGCTCGAGTCCTCGCTGACCAACCTGACCGACGACGAACTCCGAAGCCGCGTCGCCGAGTTCCGCCGCCGCTGCGACAAGGGCGAGTCGACCAAGAGCATGCTCCCTGAGGCCTTCGCCGTCTGCCGCGAGGGCGGCCGCCGCGCGCTCGGCATGCGCCACTACGATGTGCAGCTTGTTGGCGGCATGGTGCTTTTTGAAGGCTCCATCGCCGAGATGAAGACTGGCGAAGGAAAGACGCTTACCGCGACGCTCCCGCTCTTTCTCGCGGCCCTCGAAGGCAAGGGCGCCCACCTTGTGACGGTCAATGATTATCTCGCCCGGCGCGACGCCGCCTGGATGGGCAAACTCTATGGCTTCCTCGGGCTCAGCACCGGCGTCGTCTACCCCGACCAGTCGCTCACAGATACCGCACGCCGCGCCGCCTACGCCTGCGACATCACCTATGTGACGAACAACGAGATCGGCTTCGACTACCTCCGCGACAACATGAAGCGCGACGTTGCCGGCCTCGTCCAGCGCGGTCTCCACTTTGCGATCGTCGACGAGGTCGACTCCATCCTGATCGACGAGGCGCGCACGCCGCTCATCATCTCCGGCGACGCCGGTGAGGCCGCCGAACTCTACCTCCGCCTCAACACGGTCGTGGGCCTGCTCAAGCGCGACCGCGACTACATCGTGGACGAGGAGCACCGCTCCGTCTCGTTGCTCGATGCCGGCGTCGAGGCGATCGAAGAGCAGATGTCTGTCAGCAACCTCTACGACGCAGCCAACATCGAGCTCGTTCACCATGTGAACAAGGCGCTGGAGGCCCACACCCTCTACAAGCGCGACGAAAAGTATGTGGTGCAGGACGACAAGGTTGTCATCGTCGACGAGTTCACCGGCCGCCTCATGCACGGCCGCCGCTGGTCAGACGGCCTTCACCAGTCCATCGAGGCCAAAGAGGGTGTCTCCATCAAGAGTGAGTCGGTCACCATGGCGACCATCACCTTCCAGAACTTCTTCCGCATGTACTCCAAGCTCGCCGGCATGACGGGTACCGCGCAGACGGAAGAGGAGGAGCTGAAGAAGACCTACGGCCTCGATGTCATCGCCATCCCGACCAACCGTAAGACGATCCGAACCGACCACGGCGACCTCGTCTACCGGACCGAGCCGGAGAAGTTCAACGCGATCATCGAGCAGATCGAGGCCTGCCACAAGAAGCAGCAGCCCGTGCTCGTTGGCACCGTCTCGGTCGACAAGTCGGAGGTCATCTCCAAGATCCTGACCAAGAACGGCATCGCCCACGAGGTCCTCAACGCCAAGCAGCATTCGCGTGAGGCAACCATCATCGCACAGGCCGGCCGCAAGGGCGCCGTCACCATCTCGACCAACATGGCCGGTCGCGGCACCGATATCCTCCTCGGCGGTAACGCCGAGCTGATGGCCAAGCTCGAGGTTGGAGACGACGCGTCACCCGAGTTCGAAGCTGCGCACGAGCGGTTCAAGGTGGCCTGCAAGGCGGAGCGCGAAGAGGTGCTCAAGTCGGGCGGCCTCTTCATCCTCGGCACCGAGCGCCACGAGTCGCGACGCATCGATAACCAGCTCCGCGGCCGCGCCGGCCGTCAGGGTGACGTCGGCGAGTCGCGCTTTATGATTTCGCTCGAAGACGAGCTCATGAAGCGCTTCGGTGCCGACCGCATCCAGGGCCTCATGGCCCGCCTCGGCATGGAGGAGGGAATGCCCATCGAGTCGGGCATGGTCTCAGGGTCGCCCAGTGACGGGCAGTCGTCCTCGTCCAGCAACTGAACGCGGTCCGCGATCGCGTCCTGATGCACGACCAAGTGATCGTGGTCAACGGAGCGTTCCAGCACGTCCTGGTGTTG
>CAIWGR010000617.1 GCA_903912275.1 uncultured delta proteobacterium | reverse complement strand
TCTGCGACATCACCTTGGTGATGGCAGCCGTCAGCGTCGTCTTGCCATGGTCAACGTGACCGATGGTGCCGATGTTGACGTGGGGCTTGTTACGCTCGAACTTCTCCTTGGACATGACGATCGCTCCGTGTTGGTCGTTGGCGCAGATGGCGCCGGCCGGTTTCAAAAATAGGGCAACAACATAGACGAGCCCCCTTGGTTCGTCAATCGGGCGGGCAGGCCCATGACTGACGTACAAAAGTGGGCAAAGAGCCCTCGACGGGAATCGAACCCGTGACCTCTCCCTTACCAAGGGAGTGCTCTACCGCTGAGCTACGAGGGCAAGCGACCGAACCGACTAAGAGCGGGAGACGGGATTCGAACCCGCGACATTCAGCTTGGAAGGCTGACGCTCTGCCAACTGAGCTACTCCCGCGGGCCCGCCTTAGCGGGTCGCTTCATCAAGTGGAGGGAGATGGGTTCGAACCATCGTAGGCTGATGCCGGCAGATTTACAGTCTGCTCCCTTTGGCCGCTCGGGCATCCCTCCATTCCACTGGACGTCCGAGACGATGAGCGTCTCGGCTATGTGGATGCTGACGATGGGACTCGAACCCGCAACCTGCTGATTACAAATCAGCTGCTCTGCCAATTGAGCTACGTCAGCACAACCTCGCCCGAAGGCTTGGGAGCGGGTTGACTAGTCGGCTTTGCAGGACTGTCAAGTAGGTGGCCTCGAAATTTGACCAGCCCAGGCAGACATGAGGATGGCGGAAGCAACGGAAACATTGAGGCTTTCTACCGTTTGGATTGGGATCTTCACGCCAAGATCGCAGGTTGCGCGGACGCCGTGACGGATCCCTTCGCCCTCCCCTCCCATGACGAGGACGGATCGAGCTGCCCACTTCGTGGTGCGGAAATCTTCGGCCTGATGGGCATCGGCGGCGTAGGTCCAGAAGCCTGCGGCCTTGGCCTGGGTGAGGAAGCGGGAGAGGTTGGTGGCCTTGGCCACGGGCAGTCCGGGGAGTGCGCCTGCAGCAGCCTTTCGGACGACGGGCGTCACGCTGGCTGCTCCATGCTTGGGGATAACGATGCCCGTGGCGCCAAAGGCGGCTGCAGTGCGGGCGATTGCGCCCAGGTTGTGGGGGTCTTGGATGCCGTCAAGGAGGATGATCAGCGCGGGACTTGAGCCGGTGAGCAGGGTGGCAGGGTCTGCGTATTCGAACTCCGCCACGCGGAGCGCGACGCCCTGATGGACGACATCGCCTACGAGCTCGCGGATGCGGGCGGGTTCGACAGTTCGGAGGGGGATTTGGTGATGGTTCGCGAGCTCGGCGATGCGGTCGCGGAGCGGGTTGGGACGCTCGGTGCGGGCGAGGAGGATCTCGTGGATGGATTCAGGGTCGCGCTCGAGGAGCTCGAGGGTGACGTTGATGCCGAAAGACCAGGTCATTGGGCCTCTAGGGCGGTGGCGACTTCGCGTAGGATGTCGTCGAAGGCCTGCTCAGGCGAGGGGGCGGCGATGATGGGGCGACCGATCACGAGCAGCGAAGCGCCTTGCTCGATGGCGGAGGCCGGGGTGCCGATGCGGCGTTGGTCGCCGGGGTCGGAACCTGCCGGTCGGATGCCGGGAACGATGAGTCGGTGTTCCGGGAACCGGGCGCGGAGGGCACCAACCTCTGCGGTCGAACAGACCCAGCCCGCGATGGGGGCAGAGGCAGTGTGCTCTGCGAGCTGAAGCGCCGCTGCGGCGGGTGGCAAAGCGAAACCGACCTGCGCGAGGCCGAAAGGATCGAAGGAGGTAAGAATCGTAACTCCAATGACGGTGGTATTGGGGGAGCCACCTTCGCGGAATCCCTCGACCGCGGCCGTGGCCATGGCTGCACCGCCCGAGGCGTGGATGGTAACGAGTTCGGGGGAGAACCGGGCGAGTGACCTTGCGGCACCTCGGACGGTCTCGGGGATGTCGTGGAGTTTGAGGTCGAGGAAGATGTTTGCGCCCGCATCTCGGGCTGCCTCTAGGGAGCGTTCAGGGGCAGCAAAGAAGAGGCGCATGCCGATTTTGAGCCACTTCGCCCTGCCCTTCAGGCGACGGATGAGGTCGAGGTTATCGTCGACCGAGGCATGGTCGAGTGCGACTGCGATGTGGTCGGCGGCTGTCATTCTGCGGCGGTGCCGCGCTCTGCGGCGATGGCCTTGATGGTGTCGGCAATGATGTCGGCAGAGGAGATGAGGGTGGCCTCAGCGTGGCGGCGGAGTTTGAACTCTACCTTTCCTTCGGCGAGGCTGCGGGCGCCGATCGTGATGCGGAGGGGGATGCCGATGAGATCGGCGTCCTTGAGCTTCACGCCGGGGCGGAGATCGCGGTCGTCGAGGATGACGTCGACGCCTGCGGCGGAGAGCTCGCGGTAGATGCGCTCTGCCTCTTCGACGACGGCTGGCTCGTGGAGCTGCAGCGGTGCGATGATGACCTGGTAGGGGGCGAGCGCCATGGGCCAGACGATGCCGTCTTTGTCGTGGTTCTGCTCGATGGCGGCGGCCATGGTTCGGGTGACTCCAATGCCGTAACAGCCCATGACCATGGGGTTTTCTTCGCCCTTATCGTTGAGGACCTGTGCCTTCATCTTGGCGGAGTACTTGGTGCCGAGGTAGAAGACTTGGCCGACTTCGATGCCCTTGAAGAAGGCGAAGGTTCCGCCGCAGCGGCCGCAGGCATCGCCGGCGCCGGCGAGTCGGAGATCGGTGTAGGTGACTTCGGGGAGGTCGCGTGGAATGGAGACACCAACGAAGTGGTGGTCGAGCTCGTTCGCTCCGACAGCTGCGTCGACGACGGTTCTGACGGAGGGGTCGGCGAGGAGGCGGCAGCGGAGGCCGATGGGACCGGCGAAGCCGACGGGGGCACCGGTGATCTCGAGGACAGTGGCCTCGTTCGCCAGGAGGAGGGTGGTCGCCTTGAGGGCTGCCTTGACCTTGACCTCGTTGACCTCGAGGTCTCCGCGCATGAGGACAGCCACGGGCTGTTCGTCTGCGAGGTAGAGGATGGTCTTGATGATGCTCGAGGTGGGGAGGCCGAGGAAGCGGGCGACCTCTTCGACGGTGCGGACGGCGGGGGTGTGGCGCTTGTCGTAGGAGCCCGACGGCACGACAAAGGCCGAGTCGTCGACCTGTTGGAGCTCGGCCTTCTCGACGTTTGCGGTGTAGTTGCAGGAGCCGCAGCTGACGATGGAGTCTTCGCCGGAGTCGGCGAGGACCTGGAACTCGTGGGACATGTTGCCGCCGATGTTGCCGGTGTCGGCTTCGACGGGGCGATAGCTCAGCCCGCAGCGATCGAAGATGCGGACGTAGGCGTCATACATGACCTGATAGGTCTTCTTGGCGGCCTCTTCGTCGATGTCGAAGCTGTAGCCGTCCTTCATGATGAACTCGCGGCCGCGGAGGAGGCCGGCGCGGGGACGGACTTCGTCACGGAACTTGGTCTGGATCTGGAAGAGGTTGAGGGGGAGCTGGCGGTAGCTCTTGATGTCGTCGCGGACGAGCGCGGTCATGACCTCTTCGTGGGTGGGGCCGATGCAGAAGTCGCCGCCTTTGCGGTCCTTCACGCGGAGGAGCTCGGGGCCGTAGTAGCCCCAGCGCTCCGACTCTTTCCAAAGTTCGGCAGGCTGGACGGCGGGAAGGAAGACCTCTTGCGCGCCGGAGCGGGTCATCTCTTCGCGGATGATGGTTTTCACGCGCTCGATGACGCGGACGCCGAGCGGCATGTAGCTGTAGATACCGGCGGCGACTTTGCGCATGTAGCCGGCGCGGAGGAGGAGCTGGTGGCTGATGACCTCAGCCTCCTTGGGCACCTCTTTGAGGGTGGGCGCGAGCAGTGCGGAGTAGCGCATAGGACCTTCCGAGTGAATCTGAGCGTTGTGCCGGCGGGAGCCAGCGGGCGGCGCAGATAGACTCAGAAAGGGTCAGGCTGTCAACGAGAGAGGCAGGGTGCCGCGGTGAAGATGCGGCCCGCAGCGGCTCAGTTGTGGCTGTGGCCGCCGCCCGAGGGAGCGGAGGCGGGGCGCTCGGTGATGGTGCAGGCTGTGAGCAGGAGTGTGCCTGCGGCCGAGGCTGCGTTGGTGAGGGCAGTGCGGGTGACCTTGGCAGGATCGAGGACGCCTGCCGCGATGAGGTTCTCATACTTGTCGGTGGCGGCGTTGTAGCCGAAGTCGCCGGTACCGCGGCGGATTTCGTTGACGACGACAGAGCCGTCGACACCGCAGTTTGCGGCGATGGCGCGGATGGGGGCGTCGAGGACCTTGCGGAGGATGGCGACGCCAAAGGCCTGGTCGGCGGGGACGACGAGGGCGTCGAGTGCGGAGGCGGCGCGGATGAGCGCGACACCGCCACCGGGGACGATGCCCTCTTCAACGGCAGCGCGGGTGGCGTGGAGCGCGTCTTCGACGCGTGCCTTCTTCTCCTTCATCTCGACTTCGGTCGCAGCGCCGACGCGGACGACAGCGACGCCGCCAGCGAGCTTGGCAAGGCGCTCCTGGAGCTTCTCCTTGTCGTAGTCGCTCTTGGTGGCCTCAATCTCGCGACGAAGCTGAGCAACACGGCCGCGGATGGCATCGTCGGCGCCGTTGCCATCGACGAGGGTGGTGAAGTCCTTGGAGATCTTCACGATGCGGGCGGAGCCGAGGTCGGTGAGCTGGATCTGGTCGATTTTCTTGCCGATGTCGTCGGAGACGACCTGGGCTCCCGTGAGGACGGCGAGGTCTTGGAGCATGGCCTTGCGGCGGTCGCCGAAGCCGGGCGCCTTGACGGCGACACACTGGAGGACGCCGCGCATGGCGTTCACGACGAGCGCGGAGAGGGCCTCGCCCTCGACATCTTCGGCGATGATGAGGAGCGGGCGCTTGGAGCGGGCAACCGCCTCGAGGAGGGGGAGGAGGTCCTTGAGGTTGGAGACCTTCTTCTCAGAGAGGAGAATGAGCGGGTTCTCGAGGACGGCCTCGAGGGTGTCCTGGTTGGTGGCGAAGTAGGGCGAGATGTAGCCGCGGTCGAACTGCATGCCGTCGACGACCTCGAGCTCGGTCTCGAAGCCCTTGGCCTCCTCGACGGTGATGACGCCCTCCTTGCCTACGCGATCCATGGCCTCGGCGATGATGGCTCCGATGGCAGCGTCACCGTTGGCGGAGATGGAGCCGACCTGGGCGATTTCGTGGTTGGTGGTGACGGGCTGCGCGAGACGGCGGAGTTCGGCGGTCACGGCGGCGGCGGCAGCATCGATTCCGCGCTTGAGCGCGATGGGGCTGTGACCGGCTGCGACGAACTTGAGGCCTTCGCGGAAGAGCTCACGGGTGAGGACGGTGGCGGTGGTGGTGCCATCGCCGGCGTTGTCGGAGGTCTTGGAGGCGGCCTCTTTGACGGCCTGGGCGCCCATGTTCTCGAACTTGTCTTCGAGTTCGATCTCTTTGGCGACCGAGACGCCGTCTTTG
>CAIWGR010000616.1 GCA_903912275.1 uncultured delta proteobacterium | reverse complement strand
CGCGAAGCTCAGCTCGCGGCGATTCGCGCTCATTTGCGGAACCCCGTGCCGTGCCTGCCCCACCCTTCGAGCCATCCGATGGTGGTTTGGATGCTGGACGATGATGTCGCCTTTCAACAGCTCGGTGAGGACGGCGGGACCGGGAGGCGCACCCATCTTCTGTTCCGCGTCGCACGGTACTGGGCCACTCTGCCGCACTGCGCTGTGCTGATCGGCACGTTCACTGGGGACCCGCCCATTCCAGGTCTCGACGGGCTCGGCGGGCAGCTGAAGGACCTCGCGGTCAACGTCGCCCGAATGGCAGCGGTCCAACCCGACGCCGAATGGGTGCCACCGCAACGACCACCATCGACCTTTGACGCCTACTATGACCTTACCGAAGCCCTAGCCCCGACCACCGACGCGGTGTGGCCCTACGCGCCCAATCTGGCCGGGCGCCCGGTCCGCGAGGTGGCCCTCGAGCTTCTTATGGACCTGCCTCGGCTTCTGGACGGTCAGCAGATCACTCGGCCGCTGGTGTGGGACAGCCGGGAGGTTCCCCCCCGTTCGTCGATGCGGCGAGGCGGGAACGCACTCTTCCTCGACATCGACGCGCTTTTTCGGTGGCCCACGCCGGTGCACGCCTCGTCGGACGGAGTGGTCACACGTCGGGCCGATACCCTGTGGGCTGCGCTCGCCCACGCCGAAGAGCCAGGCGCGGTGATGGAGGCCAACTTGCCTCTCCTTCACGGCCGGGAGGGGCAGGGACAGCGTGACCTGGGCTCGGTCCCCGCTACCGACGCGGCAGCGCAGACCGCCGCGCAGGTCCGGGGCGTGGTGCTTGCGCGGGCGTTGGCCGAGGGTCGGCCCGTCGCTCCCGAGCTTCTCGCCAGAGAGGCGCGTGTCCATGCACATCGCGCTCAGCTCCGGCAGCGGCTCGAGGCCTTGCGAGACGCGCTCCTTGGCCTCGCTGCTTGGCGAGATGAGCGCGTGGACGGGGCGCTGGGTGACGGTCTCGGCGTCCTCGACGCTCTGGCCAGCCTCGCGGCGGCCAGCGTGCCGCCTCCCGGTGATCCGAAGCAACTGGAGGCTTTTCTGCAACAGCTTCCCGGCGCGGTGCGCGCGTGGCGAGGTGCGTGGTGAAGGCGCTGATCACTGGAGGCTACTTCGATCAAGGCGGGGACGGCGTCGTCTGGGCGGTGGACCTCGCCGCTGAGCGCGCGGATGTGTTGCTTCGCTGGACGCCGCCGTCCCATCTGCACGTGCCCACCAAAGGTTTCGCCGGAGGATGTCTCGCCGCTGACGGAACGCTCTACGCCGCTGCCCACGCTGCGGTTGTCCGAATCGATCCTCGTGCAGCGACCGTCACGGGCGTGCTTCACCAACCGTGCATGAACGATTTGCACCACGTCGCCGCACGCGGAGACCAACTGTACGCCTCCAACACCGGCCTCGGTGCCGTAGACGTGCTGGGGCTGGATGGCAGCTTTCAGGGAAGCCACGCGCTCTTGCCGGCTTGGGCCAACGCACGCCGTATCGCTGGCGAGGACCTTGCCACCGACTCTCCCCCCGTGCGTCCCGGCTGGGAGGGGCAGTCCCCCGCACGCTGGCCCCCCGGACGTTGGCCCCCCGTCAGGTCCGATGACGGCTACCACGCGCTCGATCGCCGTTCAGCCCCGTTTCATCGGCTCAAGGTGCCCGACCATCTGCACGTCAACCATGTCGCGTTCGTGGGTGACCGCCCGCTCGCCACGTGCTTTGCCGATGGCACGCTTCGCGATCTTCAAACCTTCCAGATCGCAACCAGGCTGCCCGGTGCCTTCCTCCACGATGGGGTTGTGCACCGCGACGGGCTCTGGCTCACCGCGATCGACGGTTCCATCATCGAACTCGACGCCTCGACGCTCTCCGAGAGGCGGCGCCTCAACGCCTTCGCCGTGGGCCACTATGGCTGGTGCCGCGGCCTTGCTGTCACCGACGATCACCTTGTCCTAGGCCTCACTGAGGTTCGACGTGGACGAATGCCGCGTCATCGGTGGGCTGACCGCGCGCCTGAGGGCAGCGAGACAAGCGTGCTGTTGCTCGACCGCGCCGATGGGCGGTTGCTCGCCCGCGTGGTTCTCACCGACGACGAGCGGCACAGTAAACTCTACAGCATCCTTCCTTATCTGGACTTACACCTATGAAAATTATTACAGTAGCGACGATCGTCCTTGTCCGGCCGAACCCCAAACGCGCCGACCAGAATCACCCGGCGGACGTGGCCGTGGCTCTCGAGGCGGCGAGGCGCCTGCGGTGCTGGGTGCTGCTGATCGGCAAGGGCCGTGAGAAGCGACGCGACGCGATGCGTCGCGAGCTAGGCCTCGACAGCATCGCGAAAGATGGTATCAGCGTCTTTGCACCTATCGAACTGGCCGGGGAGGACGACGCCGATGCGCTTGCGGGCAACTTGGCGCAGTACCTCGCCGATATCGGCCTTCGGATTCCGCTACGCCAGAACAGCAGCCTTGATGTGCGCCTCCCCGCCGATCTTGATCCCGTGCTCCTCGCTGCCGTCATGGAGGCGGTCTCGATCCACCCCAGAACGGACGTCTACGTTGGCGAGCGGCTGCTCCGTTCGAGCCTTCGTTGGGAGCTTCGTAGATCTAAGTTCCGCTCCCCGCCGGCGCAGGTCAAGGCAGACTTGGTCGGGTCTACTCCTGCGATGGAGAAGGTGCGGGAAAAGGTGGCGCGGTACGCGGAACGGGATTTTCCCGTGCTCATCATCGGGGAGACAGGCACTGGCAAGGAGGTCGTAGCCACGATGCTCCATGAGCAATCGGCGCGCCAGGGCCGGTTCATGGGGCAGAATGCAGCGCAGTTGCCGCCCGAGCTGGCCGACAGCCTGTTGTTCGGCCACCGAAAGGGCTCGTTTACCGGCGCGGACACCGACCGTGAAGGAAAAATCCAAGAGGCTCGAGGAGGCACCTTTTTCCTCGATGAGGTCTTCAATCTCCACCCAATGGTGCAGGGCAAGCTGCTCCGGGCGCTCAACCGCGTAGAGGAAGGGGTGCTCCTCGTTGAGCCGCTGGGCTCGACGAAGCCTGCCGAGGCGGTCTGCGCGCGGCTGGTCGTTTCGGCGCTTGGTGACCCTCGGGGAACTCATGAAAATGCGGGGACATCGACCATGCGCACTGATCTATTTTACAGGGTATCGGCAGGGATTATCCGGCTGCCTCCCCTCCGACAGAGCTTCGATGATCTGCCCGAGCTTTGCGCCGAGTTGTTGCGGCTGAAAGACCTAAACGTCCGGGTCACCGAGGACGGCATCGGGGCCCTTCGAGAACACAACTGGCCAGGGAATGTGCGTGAGCTGAGGCTGATCTTGATGCGCGCCATCATGGACGGGCCGCGGGGCCTTGAAACCCTCGGCGCCGATCCGCTGCGCGCGGCGCTGGCCACCCACAAGCTCCCTCCAGGCGCTCGCTCGCTTCCGCTACCGTGCAACCTCGATCTGGAGCTTTTGCGCCTCGAGGTCGCGACCTTGCACGCGGCGATGCGGGAAACCGGCAAAAATAAGGCTCGGGCGGGACAGCGCATTGGAATGGGCGCCAAGAACGCCCGGAACTTCGGCGCTCGGCTGGAGCGCCAAGAGCAGAACTTGGGAAAGTTGGAGGGGCAAGATGCTGAGTAGTCAAGTGGACTGTGGACTGCCTTCATCGGCGGGGGGCGATGATTGCGCGCGCGTGGCGGTGCTCGGTCTGGGATACGTAGGATGGCCTGTGGCCACGACCTTTGCCGAGGCGGGCTTTCGCGTTGTGGGCATCGACGTCGACCCGAACCGCGTAGCCGCTCTCCAGCGCAGCGAAGACGGGGCCGTGTCCGCGCGCGCGCTGCGAACCGGACGACTGAGCGTGACCACGGAGAGGGTCGCGCTCGAGTCGGCGGACGTGGTGTTCATCTGTGTCCCCACCCCCTTGGAGAAAGGCGAGGCCGTACACGCCGCCGTCCGCGAGTGTGCCGCTGCTTTCGCTCGCCACGGTCGGCCCGAGGCGCTGGTCATCCTTGAGTCCACCGTGCGCCCAGGCTTCGTGGCCGCGCTTCGACCCTTGCTTGGGCACGGCGGGCGCGTGGCGCTTGCGTATGCACCTGAGCGGATCGACCCGCAGCTGCACCAGTCGGGTTGGCAGCTGCGGGACGTTCCGCGTCTCGTCGCAGGGG
>CAIWGR010000615.1 GCA_903912275.1 uncultured delta proteobacterium | reverse complement strand
CCCATCCTCTACCTGCATCGGTATGCGAGCTTCGAGGAGGCGTTGGCGTTGCAGAACGGTGTATCCCAGGGGCTGTCTTCTGCGCTCTTCTCGGAGTCGCTGTCGGAGACGGAACATTTTTTGGCGCAAAGTGGCTCCGATTGCGGGATAGCAAACGTAAACCTCGGAACATCGGGGGCAGAAATTGGTGGTGCATTCGGGGGCGAGAAAGATACGGGGGGTGGCCGTGAGTCGGGTTCGGATGCATGGAAGAGTTACATGCGCCGGACGACGAACACGGTGAACTACGGAACCACGCTGCCGCTCTCGCAGGGCGTTCGCTTCGAGGTGGAGTAGATGGGCGACATGAAGGCAGCGCAGGGCGGGAAAGGTCAGGGCGGTCCATCGCTTCTGACCCGTTCTGCGCTCGGGCTGCGGCGGGGGCTGAACTCGCGTGTGATCCGTATCTCTCTGGCGCTGTCGGCCTTCTTCCTTGTGTCGGGCACGCTGGCGAGCTTGGAGCTCTGGCAGCGGGCGGAGGATCGGGATGCGAAGGCGCAGCGGGACCTCTTCCTGGTGCGTGCGGGCGAGCTGATGTCGCGGGTGAAGCGGGGGCTCGACTCACCGCTTGAGGTCGCCCGCTCGACGGCCTCTTTTTTTGAGGCGGCGGAGGGCGTATCGGCGACCTCATTCGCCCGGTTCGTTTCGCCCTCGCTGGCCCGCTATCGGATGATCACTTCGCTGCAGTGGGCTCCCGTGGTGCTGCAGGCGGACCGGCCGACCTTTGAGGCAGTGGTTGAGGGCGACACAGCTCCGCCGCATCTCATCGTTGTGCCGGACGGCAGCGGCTGGAGCCCCGCACCCGTTTCGGCGATGCACATACCGGTTGCCTTCGCGCTTCCCGTGGGGAGCCAGCGCATCGGCTTTGACCTCTCCGCGGACCCGGAGCGCCGCGGCAGGCTTGAGCAGGCTGGGGCGTCGGCGGTGCCGCTGGCCTCGGGTCGCACAAGGCTTCTCACGGAGAGCGACGGTAGTTGGAGCGTCTCTATCTATCAGGCGGCCTACGCACCGCCTGACAGAGCGGCGGAGGGTGCACGCGGGCCGGTGAAGGGGATGGTGGTGGCCACCGTGCGGCTGCGCGATCTTACAGACCAGATCCTGCAGGCCTTCAACCTGGGCGGCATGACGATGGCGATCTACGATGCGACGGAGGATGAGCGGTCGTTGCTCTTTTCGTCGTCGCCGGAGCACCTGTCGCAGGTGCTATCGAGCCAGCATGTGGAGAATGTCATCGACTTCGGTCAGCGGCGCTGGCTGGTGGAGATTGCCCCCAAGCTTCGGCCCGCGCGCGAATGGTATGAGTCGGTCGACCTTCTCGCCGGTCTGGCGACGACCATGCTGGTAGCCTTTCTCGCGCTCGGCATCGGCGTCCTGATGTATCTGCTCCGAGAGGCCGATGAGGCGCGTCGGTTGGGCAAGTACACGCTCTTGGGCGTCATCGGGCGCGGAGGCATGGGCGTGGTCTACCGCGCGCGGCATGCGCTTCTCCGCCGCGAGACAGCGGTGAAGGTCCTCAAACCCGAGAACGACGACAAGGAGGCGCTCGCTCGGTTCGAGCGGGAGGTGAACCTGACCTCTCGTCTCACCCATCCGAACACGGTCGCCATCTACGATTACGGCCGGACGCGGGTCGGCGAGTTCTACTATGTGATGGAGCTGATCCACGGCCTGTCGCTCGAGGCCGTGGTGCGGCTGCATGGCCCGCAGCCGCCGGCCCGGGTGCTGCATGTGATGCGGCAGGTTGCCGGCTCGCTCTGGGAGGCTCACCTTGCCGGTCTGGTTCACCGCGACGTGAAGCCGGAGAACATCATGCTGAGCTGCCGGGGCCAGATTGCCGACTTTGCCAAGGTGCTCGACTTCGGCCTGTCGATGGACAACGCGACCTCCGACCCGCGCATCACGCAGGGTGATGTGGTGGTCGGGACGCCGCTCTACATGTCGCCGGAGCAGCTGCGCCGTCAGCCGCTCGATGGCCGCGCCGACATCTACTCGCTGGCGGCGGTGGGCTACTTCCTGCTGACGGGTACCGATGTCTTTTCGGGTGGCAGCGCCTTCGACATCGGCATGAAGCACCTCGAAGAGTTCCCCGAGTCGCCCTCGCAGCGGCTCGGCTACCCCGTCCCCTGGCCGCTCGAGCAGCTCATCATGCGCTGCCTGAGCAAGGACCCGGACGAGCGCTTTGGCGATGCGGGCGAACTCCTGCGTGCGCTCGAGAACCTGGCGCTGGCAGACCCGTGGAGCCCGAATGAGGCGATGGATTGGTGGGAGCAGTTCCACCCGGAGATCGTCTTTGCGGGTCGACCCACGGAGACGGGTGCTGCGCAGTGGCGCACAGTGTCAGGGGCGCCGCCGCGGGTTGCTTGAAATCCCGACGCGGAAGAGTAACAGACAGGGCTCTCTCAGGCCCCTTCCGGGTGAACGCAGGAGTTGCAGATGGCTCGACGCAAGGGCAACCAGATTCCCGTCCCACGCTACCAGTCTCAGCCGGTGGCCAAAGACAACTTCAAACAGGCGCCCAAGAGCGAGTTTGAGGAGCCGGCGGCACCGCCCGTCAACACCAAGACCTTCCTGCTTGTGCTGGTGGGGGTTGCGGCGCTGCTCATCCTCCTGTTGGGCCTCGCGAAGCGCTGATGGGCTGGCGTGCGTCGCTTCATGGCGGCCACAGCGGAGCCTACTGCGATCACGCAGAGGGGAGCCTCGAAGAGGTCGTTGCGGAGGCCGCGCGACAGGGCTTTGAGGTCTACGGCCTCTCGGAGCATGCACCGCGAAACGAGGAGCGCTGGCTCTACCCGCGTGAGGTGGAGTTAGGCTGGGGCCCCGACAGGCTGTCGCAGAACTTCGCCGCCTACGCGGAGGAGTCGGCCCGTCTGCAGGCAGCCTACGCTGGAAGGCTGACGCTGGTACGGGGCTTCGAGACGGAGATGCTGCCGGGTGACCGCTGGGCGGAGCAGATGGCGGGGCTCCGGCGGCTCTACGGGTTTGAATACATCGTCGGGTCGGTCCACACGCTGGGCGACCACTACCTCGACATGAGCGAAGAGGTCTTCTTGCAGGCCGCAGAGAGCTGCGGCGGGCTGGAGGGGCTGGTGGTGCGCTACTACGAGGCGGTTGCGGAGCTGGTTCAGCGGCTGCGCCCGGAGGTGGTGGGCCACCTCGACCTGGTGCGCCGGTTCGGCGAGGCGATCGGCCTTCCTGACACAGCGCGGACCCGTGCAGCGGAGGAAGATGCGCTTGCGTCGATAGCAGCGGCAGGTTCCATTCTCGATCTGAATACGGCCGCGTTGCGGAAGGGGCTGGCAACGCCCTACCCAGCGCCACCGCTGCTGTTGCGGGCGAAGGCGATGGGCATTGGCTGCTGCCTGGGCGACGACAGCCATGGCCCGGCCCTGGTGGGGTCGGGCTTGGCGGAGGGGCGCGCCTATCTGCTGGAGCTGGGCATCCGGAACCAGACCATCCTGTGGCCGGCCGGCTGCGGAGAGGTGGAGCGGCGGTTGCTGCCGCTCGACTGACCTCGGACTACTTCTGCTTGGCGGTCGCCTTGACGGTCAGGGTGAGCTCGTTGGCCACCTTGGCGGTGAGCATGTCGGGCACCACGATGCCGTAGTCGGAGAGCTTGATGCTGAAGCTGCTCTCGATGCGGAGGAGGTTGCCGTCGAGGCCGTAGACCTGACCGGCGGGCAGTTCGCGGTAGCTGGCGCGGACGGGGATGGTGATGGTCTTGGTCACGCCATGCAGGGTGAATTCGCCCGTGGCGTCGCCCTGGACGGAGCTTCCGTTGGTGAGGACCTTGTTGTCGCTCTTGAGCGCGAGGCTCTTGATGGTGAAGGTGATGTTGGGGAACTTGGCGGCGTTGAGCCAGTTCTCACCGGCCATGTGCTCGTCGCGCATCGCCACGCCGCTCACCAGGGTGGTCACGGGGATGGAGAAGGAGCCCGAGGTCTTGGAGGGGTCCTTGAGGTCGGTGGAGATGGTGCCGTTGATGGTGGTCGAGGTGCCCGAGATGGACTCGAGGGCTGCGTCCGAGGTGTAGGTGGCGGTGGAGGCCGCCGAGTTGGGGGCCTTGAGGATATCGAAGTCGGTGGCCGATGCGGCGGCGGCAGTGAGGCCGACGAGGGCTGCGAGCGAGAGCGAGGTGAGGGACTTCATCATGGGGACATCTCCGGGTGCGGCCCAAGGGGCCTGGTTGGTTTGGTATCGTAGGGCTACTTGCCCGAGCCCGAGCCCGAGCCGGCGGCCACGGGGGCTGCGGCAGGTTTGGCGGGCGCGGGGCTGTCTGCAAAGAGGTCGTCGATGTTCTTCTGGGTGTCCTCGGCCAGCTTGATATCGGCGGCGACGACGGGGTCGACCTTGGAGGTGAGGTCGTTGATGACATAGCCGGTGATGCCCCAGACGGGCCCGCCGAGGGCGAAGCCGAGGAGGCCGGCGATGAGGGGCTTTTGGAGGATAGACATGGTGGCCTCAGCGAGGGGCGTTGGGAACGACGGCAGGCGACAGTTTATGCCGCTCCGAAACATTTGCAAATCGAATGGGTGAATAAGATAGTATCTGTATCATGAATACACCCAACATCGACTACCATCTGCTTCGCTGTTTTGATGCGCTCCTCCGCGACAAGAGCGTCTCCAAGGCCGCCCGCCGGGTTGGGCTCAGCCAGCCTGCCATGAGTCATGCGCTTGCTCGATTGCGTGAGATGCTCGGCGACCCGCTTTTGGTGCGAGCGGGGCGTGAGATGATGCTGACGCCTCGGGCGGAGGAGCTGGCGGAGCCGTTGCGGCTGGCGCTAGAGGGGCTGGAGCGGGTGATGCGGACGGAGCCGGAGTTTGATCCCGCGGAGGCGCGGATGCGGTTCGTGGTGCAGGCCTCGGATGGTGCTGCGCTGTCGCTGCTTCCGGCTGTGGTGGCGGAGGTGCAGCGACTCGCGCCCGGCGTGGAGCCCTCGGTGCGGTCGCTCGGCGAGAACCTCTGTCTGGAGCCGCTGGACAAGGGCGAGGTGGATGTGGCGCTGGCGATGGGTCGGATCGACAGGTTGCCCGACCGGCTCTACCGGACGCTGTTGCTGCCGGAGCGGTTCTGCTGCGTGGTGCGGGCGAATCATCCCGAGGTGCGGGGTGAACGGCTGGAGCTCGATGCCTATCTTCGCATGCGGCACTTGGTGGTGACGCCGGCGGGCGGCTGGACGGGCGCCGTAGATGAGGTGCTGGCGCAGCATGGCTTGGAGCGGCAGATTGCCATGAGCGTGCCCCACTTCCTGGTGGCGCCGGCGCTGGTGGCCAAGTCGGACATGGTGTTGACGACGGTGGAGCGGATCGCGCTCAAGTATGCCGGCGTCTACGGGCTGAAGGTGGTTGCGCCGCCGCTCGAGCTGCCGGAGTTCTGGACGGCGCTGGTCTGGCATGAGCGGACCCACCAGGGGGCTGCCTATCGGTGGTTGCGCGGTCTGTTTGCCTCGGTGGCAAAACAGGTGCGATAAGTGCGAATGGTAGAGGTCCTGCGATCGGGAGTTTGCGATGACGAGCATGGCGAAGTGGAGTCTGGTTTCTGCGCTGGCGCTGCTGGCGGTGGCCTGTTCGGACGACAAGAAGGAGAGCGCCGCCGACACGGGCGGCAGCGGCGACACCTCGGATTCGGGTGGTTCGGGCAGCGGTGACACGTCGGACGGCGACAGCGGCAGCGGCGACACCGATGGCAGCGGCGCCCTCGAGGGGGTGACCATCCCCGGGCTGTCTGGCGCGCTGACAGCCAACTTTGATGCGCTCGGTGTGCTCCATCTCATCTGCGCGAGCGACGAGGATTGCGCGGCCGGCTTGGGCTACTTCCATGCCCGCGACCGGTTTGAGCAGATGGACCTGCGCCGCCGCGTGACGACGGGCCGGATTTCGCAGCTGGTGGGTGCGGCCGCCATCGAGGTCGACAAGCGGAACCGGGTCACCTTCATGACGCGGGACGGGCGCTACCTGGAGGATGCGATTCTTGAGAATGCCTCGCCGAAGTCGGTGGCGATCCTCGAGGCCTACTCGGCCGGCGTGAATGCCTGGCTGGCCGACATGCGTGCGGGCCGGAACGGGGCGGTGCTCTCGGAAGAGTACAGCTTTGGGCTGGTGCATGAGGAGAACATCCCGGACTGGGAGCCGAAGGACACGGTCTCTTCGGTCATCGCGCTGGCCGACAGCCTTACAAACTCGGGGCGGGACGACCTGGCGATCTCGGACTACATCGCCGGCTTCGGCGAAGACTTGGCCTACGAGCTGGTGGGACCGTGGAGCCTGGACCCGACGGTCATCGCGCCCGACTATGCGCCGGCCGGCCGCGGTTCGCTCGTGCTGCCGCGGACGGGCAAGGCGCCCGACTATGGCCCCTGGCGGAGTGTGATGGCGAGCGCGCTGGGTGAGCCAGGCTATGTGCCGGCGACGCTGCAGACCTCGATCAAGGGGTCGAACAACTGGGTGGTGTCGGGGACGCGGACGGCGAGCGGCAATGCGCTGCTGGCGAACGACCCCCATCTGACGCTGTCGAACCCGGCCATCTGGTACATCGCGACGGTGGATTCGAAGTCGCGGGGCACCGGCAGTTGGCATGCGGGCGGCATGAGCTTTGCCGGTCTGCCGCTGTTCCTGATCGGTCAGAACGAGCGGGTCGCCTGGGGCGCCACGACCACCTACTACGACATGGCCGATGCCTACCTTGAGACGCTCTCCCCGGATGGTGATGGGGTCATCTTCAACGGCGCGACGGTGCCCTTCATCACGGTCAATCACACCTTCGAGGTGGCCAACACGGTGACAGGCGTGCTCGAGCCGCAGGTGGTTCCGCTCAAGATTGTGCCCCATCACGGGCCGGTGCTGTCGCTCGATGCGGCGGCGGGCAAGGCGGTATCGCTGCGCTGGACGGGCAACGACATGACGACCGACATCAACTTTCTGACCGACCTGAACTTTTCGAACAACATCGCCGAGGCGAAGGTGGCGATCTCGCAGGCGACGAGCGTGGGCCAGAACTGGGTGGTGATTGATGCTGAGAACAACATCGGCTGGTTCCCGCTGAGCCGGGTTCCGCTGCGTCCGTGGGCGAGCCGCTCGCTCTCTCCGTGGGCTGCGCTGCCGGGTGATGGCAGCGCGGAGTGGCAGGGCTTCTATGCCTATGACGACCTCCCGCAGGCGCTCAACCCCGTCGCGGGTTATGTGGTCACCGCGAACAACGACATGACGGGCGCGCTGGCCGACGGCGATGCGACCAATGACGGCTACTCGCCGCTGCAGACCTCGAGCGATTTTGGCTTCCGCGCCAGCCGCATCAAGGCGCTCGTTGAGGCCGGTGGGAACACCCACACGAAGGCGACGATGAATGCGATCGCCGCAGACACCCATCTGCTTGCAGCCGACATGCTGCTGCCCGCGCTGTTCGAGGCCGCCGCTGCGGCGACCCTCGATGCGACGCAGACGGCGCTGGTTGCTCGTCTGACGGCCTGGGATCGCACCTGCCCGACCGGGCTTGCGACCTCGGATGCGGCCGGCGCTGCGTCGGACGACGCGGGGGAGCGTGAGGCGGCAGTGGCCTGCATGCTCTTCCATCAGTTCCTCGAGACGGCGACCGAGTTGACCTTCGACGATGAGGCCGCGGCCAACAGCTATGCGACGGGCACGGGCACGGCCTGGCCGGTGAAGCCGCCTGTCATGACGCTTCTCCGGCTGGTGTCGCAGCCCACCACCTTTGATGCGGCCCACACCTACTGGGACGATGTGTCGACGGCGGCTGTCACCGAGACAGAGGGCGACACGCTTCTCCGTGCGCTGACGGCGTCGTCGGACAAGCTGACGACGGCTTTTGGTTCGGCTGACGCCGAGAGCTGGCTGTGGGGCCGCAAGCATGTGCTGAAGCTGCCTGCGGACCTCTTCAGTTCGTTCGGCATCTCCACCTATGACAACGGCCCCTTTGCCAACGATGGAGGGTTTGCGACCGTGGATGTGGCCAATCCGGAATCTGCGCGGAGCGGGGACTTCTCGCACACCGCGGGCCCCTCGATGCGGATGCAGTGTGAGGCTGACGCCGCGGCCGGCACCGTCTCTTGCCAGTACCAGCTGCCGGGCGGCCAGAGCCAGCACCGGACCTCGCCGAACTACCAGGATCACCTGCCGCTCTGGCTGAGCAACACGCCCCGTGACCTGGCGATGTCGGTGGCGCCGATTGAGGCCGCCACCGTGACGCTGGTGCCTGTGCGCCCGGCCCGCTGATTCTCCTGCCCTCGAACCTTTCCCCCTGAACCCGGAGCCCTCGAACATGTCGATCCAGATTCCCACCTCCTTTCTTCCTCTCTTCACGACCAACGTGGTGGTGAGCCTGGGGACCATCGCCTCGGACGGCAGCCCGCAGGTACACCCTGTCTGGGTGGGCCTCGACGGTGACGACATTCTGGTGAACAGCGCCAAGGGCCGGGCGAAGGACATCAACATGCGGGCCCGTCCCGTCGCCACCGTACTGGCCGTCGATCCGACCAACCCCTACCGCTACATCGAGGTTCGGGGCGATGTGGTCGAGATCACAGAGGAGGGCGCCGACGCGCTCATCGATGCGCTCTCCAACCGCTACATCGGCAAGGACTACCCCTATCGCACGCCGAGCGAGCAGCGGGTGGTTTACCGCATTCGCCCGCGCAAGATCGGCACCAACGGTTAGGCCTGCCATGCTTCGCACCACGCTTTGTTTTGCGGCTGTTGCCGCGCTTTCCTTGGTTTCCTCCCCCGCCTCGGCGCGTGCCTTCCGCGAGCAGCAGATGCCTTCGGGCAGAGCGCTCGGCTGCAACGGCTGTCACGATGGCAACCAGCTCAATCCTTTCGGCGAGGCGATGCTGGCCGACTTCCTGACGCCGGGCGCTGTGGGCTCGGCCGATGTGGTCTGGGGCCCCGCCTTTGCTGCGCTCGACAGCGACGGCGATGGCGTCACGAATGGGCAGGAGCTCGGCGACCCGGATGGCACCTGGATGCCCGGCGATCCGTCGCCCGCGGCCTTCTCCTTTCCCGGCTTTGCGACCTGCGCCGATCTTCCGTCGGGCGAACAGAGCTGTGGTCGCTGCCGCGGCAGTGCGACGGGGGTGCAGCTGTGTCCCACGATCTGCGGCGACGGGATCCTGTCGGCCGGCGCGGGCGAGTACTGCGACGGCGCCGACCTTGGCGGCAACAGCTGCACATCGCTCGGCTATGTATCGGGCGAGGTGAGCTGCCGCGCGACCTGCACGGTGGATGCCTCGGCCTGTTCGCGTGCAGAGGCCGACGCGGGCGCCGATGCATCGGGCTCCGCAGACACGGGGAGCGAGGCGGATGCGGGCGAGGGCAGCGACACGACGGCGCCTGTGGAGACGAGCGTGACGCAGCCGGGCGGCTGTGCAGCGGGCGGTGGCTCCGCAGCGGGCTTGGGGCTGCTCCTGGTGGCTGCGCTGGCGAGCCGTCGCAGGTTCCGCGCGGTCTGACCTCAGGAAGGTTGCAGCGGCTCGGCGGCGGTGGCAGAAGGGGACCATCTCACCCTTGGAGGTTCTGATGCAATCGCGCTCTCTGTTGTCGACGCTCGTGCTGCTCTGCCTTCTGTTCGCCGGTGCGAAGGCGGAGGCACGGCCCTTTCGTGTGAGCCAGATCCCGAACGGGTCGCAGGCCAATTGCCTCACCTGCCATACGAGCGGATTCGGAGGCGCGCGGAACCAGTTCGGGACGCAGATTGAGTTCAGCTTCCTGACGGTGGCCGGCGCTTCCGGCGCGGTGGTCTGGGGCCCTGCGCTCGCCGCCCTTGATGCAGACGGCGACGGCTACACCAATGGCGAAGAGCTGGGCGACCCGACGGGTGCATGGCGGCCCGGCAACGCCAACCCGACGCTGCTCACGGCGACACTTCCGGGCTATGCGAGCTGCGCCTCGACGGCGGGCACCGGTGCCAACTGCGGACGGTGTGGCGGCAGCGCGGGCGGCACCCAGAACTGCCCCGACCCCTGCGGTGATGGCTCGACCTACGCGGTGGCCGGCGAGGCCTGCGACGGCACAAGCCTTGGCGGAGCAAGCTGCGTGAGCGAGGGGTTCGACGGCGGCACGCTGGCATGCAACGCGAGCTGTAGCGGCCTGGTGAGGTCGGGCTGCACGACCCTTCCTGCTCAGGTCTGCGGCGACGGCGCCCGAACGGGTACCGAGGCCTGCGACGGCAGCGATGTGGGCGGCGCGACCTGCATTTCCAGTGGGTTTGACGGCGGCACGCTGACCTGTGCTGCGGACTGCTTGGACGTTGACTACTCGGGCTGCACGACGCTCCCCGCGCAGGTCTGCGGCGATGGCGCCCGCACCGGGACCGAGATCTGCGACACGAGCGACCTGGGCGGAGCAACCTGCGTGAGCCGCGGCTACACGGCGGGGACGCTGCTGTGCGGCGGAGACTGCACCTTCGACGAGGTCTTCTGCAACCAGTGCGGCGATGGCACCATCGGCGGCAGCGAGACCTGCGACGGGAGCAATCTGGGCGGCGCGACCTGCGCATCGCAGGGCTTTGCGGGCGGCACGATAGCCTGCGCGGGCTGCGGGCTCGACACCTCGGGCTGCACGCTCTGCGGCAACGACACGCGCGATGGCTCCGAGACCTGCGACGGCGGCGATCTGGGCGGCACGACCTGCGAAATGCTTGGCTTCACAGGAGGGACGCTTGGCTGCATCTCGGGCTGCCTCTTCGACACGAGCGGTTGCGTCGGCACCGTGGTGGATGTGTGCGGTGACGGCGTGGCGACGGGCGCCGAGGCATGCGACAACAGCGACCTCAATGGCGGCTCCTGCGCGAGCCTGGGTTTTGTGAGCGGCTCGCTGGGTTGCGGCAGCGATTGCAGCTTGGATACGACCGGTTGTTCGCGCTGCGGCGATGGTGTGCTGGATCCGGAGGAGAGCTGTGACGGGTCGGTTCCTGTGGAGCTCACCTGCTTGGTCGCCGGCACGCTCGGCTGCTCGGCTACCTGCGAGCTGGATGTGACCGCCTGCACGCTCTGCGGCAACGGCGCCATCGATACCGGCGAGGTTTGTGACGGAGATGACTTCGGCACGACGAGCTGCGGTAGCCTCGGTCTTGGCGAGGGGTCGCTTGCCTGTCTGGCAACCTGTGTGATCGACACGGCCGGCTGCGCCATCTCTCCCGCGAACCTGTGCGGCGACGGTGTCGCGACCGGCGATGAGAGCTGCGATGGTGACGACCTTCTGGGTCTGTCGTGCGACGCGCTCGGCTTTGCTTCGGGCGCGCTCGCCTGCACGGCAGATTGCATGCTCAACACAACGGCCTGTGTAGCACCCGAGACGGACACGTCGGTAGACGCGGGCGAAGACAGCACGGGCGACTCGGGGAGCGATGACGCCACGACCGACGACACAACGCCGCCTGCGAAGAAGGCGAAGTCGGACGAGGGTTGCTCGGCAGCGGGCGGCGGTTCATGGAGCTGGCTTGCGCTACTCGGTCTGCTTGCCCTTGCGCGTCGCCGCCGGGCCTGAGCCGGCGGTTAGTGCTCGCTGGAGAAGCGGATGACGGCGCCCGGGATCTGGGCGGCGAGGGCCTTGACCCGGTTCAT
>CAIWGR010000614.1 GCA_903912275.1 uncultured delta proteobacterium | reverse complement strand
CGTTGCCCGAGCCGGTCGCGCTCGACCTGATGCGCGAACTCCGGGTAGACCGTCTCGACCCAGCGACGAGCGAGACGCTGCTCCGGTTGCGCGAGCAGCTGAGCTTTGAGGCCATCTTCGACGAAGAGGAGGAGCCGGCAGTCGGAGGCGAACTCGCAGCCATGCGGGTCATCGACGAGCGTATGCCGCGTGCGGTGCCGCGGATGGTTGTCATCTTCCGCGACGGCCCCGCTCCGCCGCCCGAGGGGCTGATGGCGACGCTGGAGGCGGCCTTGCCGAGCCTGTCGAGCGGAGACTCCTATACGGAGCTCATCATGCTGGCGACGGGCCATCTGGCCTCGGCCATCAAGCCCAAGGCACCGGAGCCGGAACCTGTGAAGGTGATTCGTCCTGCGGCCGGCCGCGCAGGTACGGAGTCGGGAGCTGCGATGCGGCATGATCGCATCCGTTCGGATGCAACAGCGGATCTGGAGCGGTCGGACTTCTGGTCGGTCGAGGAGCGCAGTGAGCTGTTGGCGGCGGCGGCCGGTGAGGCTGCCTGGCTGGTCTTGGGCGAGCCAGGAACCGGAAAGGGGCTGGTGGCCCGCGCGCTCCATCTGGCCTCGGATCGCCGCGACGCCCCCTTCATCGAGGTCGACGTCTCGGCCTTCGACGACGCGACCTTGGCCTCGACGCTCTTTGGCGATGCCGGCACGGGTCGCGATGGCCTGCTGAAGGCCGCGCATGGCGGCACGGTGGCCCTTCGTTCTGTCAGCCACCTGCAACCGCGGCTGCTCGAGGCGCTCTTGCGCCGGCTGGAACGGCTCCCGGTCCGTGTCGTTTTGTGTGAACACGCACCCTGGTCGGGCGATCATGGCGGCACGGTTGTTCCCAACGCGATGCTCAAGTTTGTGGGCGAGGGGGTGCTGGAGCGCACGCCGCTTCGCGCCCGTCCCCGCGAGGTCGAGCGGCTGGTGAACCGGACGCTCCAGCAGGCCGCCACGCGCTTCGCGCGGCCGCCCCTGCGGGTGTCGGCAGATGGCATGAAGTATCTCAAGGGGCTGCCGCTGCGCGGGAATCATGCCGAGCTCGAGGCCGTTCTGCTCGGCGCCTGCTTCTCCGTGGAGGGGACGCTTCTGACGGTTGCTGCGCTGGCACGCACTGCAGCGGGCATCGAACCAGCAGCCGACGATGGCCCTGGTACCTCATCTGTTTGACGCAATCCCATTGGGACCTAGGTACTCCGCCATGCTGAACACCGGCCGTATCGCGCTTGTCGCTCTTCTGTTTCTCTCGGCCGGCTGTGGAGCGAGCCAGTATGATCTCCCTCCGCTCCCCCCAGAGTCGAGCTGGAAGCATGTTGAGCTGAATCCCGTGTCGTTGGAGCGTAACGATACGGCCAATTTCCTTGCGGCGAAGCAGGCCACGCTGCAACTCTACACCGAACTTCAGGGCAAGGCGTGGACGACGGCGGGCAACCGGCTCTCCTCGGAGACCCGTCTGCTTCTTGGCGAGGGCGATGGCGGCTCCGTCGCCAGCGTGCTGGAGGCCGGGCAGACCCACATTGCGGGGCGGACCTTCGGGTTTGAACCGGTGAGGCTGCTGCTGCTTCCGGGCGTGCAACGGATTGTCGACAGTTCGGCCGACCTGGGCGACGGCGCCATCGTGGATGCCGAGGCCCCGGCCGGTTCGGAGTTGCGAACGGCCTATCTGGAAGAGCACGAGTCGGAGGTACGGAAGGAGCTCTTCCTCGTCGATGCGGCTGGCAAGATTCGGAAGATTGTCTGGATTCGCGAGGGCAGCGACTGGCACCTCCACATGCGGGACCTTCCGCTGCTTTGCGTGGAAGAGCGCGAGACGACGGCACCCTGAAATGAGAACCGAGCTGTCGGACGAGACCATCCGTGAGAGGGCGGCGCTGGGCCAAGTCGCCTACGAGGCGCTGATTGAGCGGCCGGTGGTCATCCGCCCCGAGCGCGGAGAACTCTATGTTGTGGAGCGGCGGAGCGACCCGCGTGCCGGCCGGCTGCGTTCCATCGCCGTGAGCGCCGCGCTGATCGCCGCCACGCTGGTCTTTGTCTCGTTGCGGGCCGGAGGTTGGGAGAAAACCTGGGTGCTGCTCTCTTCAGCGCCGGTATGGGCGCTCGCCTACTGGGCCTGGCGTCGGGCGGAGCAGTTTGCCCGCACCTGGCAGATGCCGCTCGCCTGGCTATCGCTGAACCATGGGTTCCTCCGGCTGCGCGAGCATCCTGAGCAGGTCGACCTCTCGGGCAGTACGCCCATCGAACTCGACCGCATCTCGGAGGTCATCTACGCCACGCGCTCCATCGCTGTGCCGGGTGCGTCGGCCGGCGCCAAGGTGGATGGCGCGGGGGTCTTTGTGCGGCTCGAGAGCGGGGCGGTCTGGCCGGTCATTCCGTCGACCTTCATGCGGGAAGAGGCCTTCTCCATCGCGATGGCGCTGGCGCGACCGATGATGGTGGGCGTCAAACAGGTCGGGACGGGCTGGAACGACGTCTAGTCGGACTGCTTTGACAGTCCTCGGAGGCAGGCGTAGCATCGAGGCTCTCCACGCTCGCTCGAGGCCGCCCGTGATTTTCAACAAGTCCTTCGGCAAATATCGTCTCGCCAGAAAGCTCGCGACCGGCGGCATGGCGGACATCTTTCTTGCGGTCCGGCAGGGCGAGGGAGGGTTTGAGCGGCTGGTTGTCATCAAGTCGCTGCTTCCCCACCTCCTGGAGCAGGAGGCGACGCGGACGCTGTTTCTGCAGGAGGGGCGCATCGGCGGGCATGTGGAGCATGCCAATGTGGTGCGCGTGCTCGATGCTGATGTCGCTGAAGGGCGTCCCTTTCTCGTGTTGGAATATGTTGCGGGGGCCAACCTGGACGAGTTGGTGGCGCTCTCCGCCGCCGGCTCGCTGACCGCGGATGAGGCCGCGCGTTGCATCGCCGACGCCGCCCATGGTCTTGCTGCGGCACACCGTGCGACCGATCGCGAGGGGCACCCGCTCGCGCTGGTTCACCGCGACATCTCGCCCCACAACCTCTTTGTGGGCGTAGATGGAAGGACGCGGCTCTTTGACTTCGGCGTTGCGCAGACGGCCGCGTCTGAGCCCGGCAGCAGCAAGACGGCTGGCAAGACCGCCTACATGTCGCCGGAGCAGTGCCGCGGCCACGAACTGGACGGACGCTCCGACCTCTTCGCGCTCGGCGTGGTCTTTCACGAACTCCTCTCCGGCCGCCGCCTGTTTGCGCGCGACAGCTACATGGCCAGCCTCCGCGCCATCACGGAAGAGGAGATTGCGCCGCCGTCGCAGGTTCGCGCGGGGGTGCCGGCGGAGCTCGACGCAGTCGTGATGCAGCTCCTAGAACGGGAGCCCGAGGAGCGGATGGGCTCCGCGGAGCAGCTCGCAGAGGAGCTCGAGCGCTGGCTCGCTGGCCGAAGCAGCAGCGCGTGGAGTTCCCTTGGCGCGAAGGTCTCGTCGGGCTTTGCCGCACGGTTGGAAGAGAATCGGGCTGTTGCCATCAAGGTCTTGGCCGCGCCGGTTCAGACGGAATCCACGGTAGACCTGGCGAACTTCCGTTACAGCGGTTCGGTTCCCTCGGTCACGGAGGCGCCCGCGCCGGCTCCTGCGAACGCAGATCCAGCGGTCGCTCCCATGGCAGCTTCGGTGGTTCGGCCCGGCGCAGGCGACGCAGCCCTTGCTGCAGCGAAGCGTCAGACGGCGGTCGCCGTCGCGATTGCGCTGGTCTCTGCGGGGCTCGCGCTCTTTGCCCTGACGCGTCAGAAGCCGGTCCCGCCCGCCGCGCCCGCCCTGGCGGCCGCGCCCACTTCGCCGGCCGCGGCACCGACGGCTGCCGTTGCGCCGCCGGTTGCTGAGGGCGCGGTTCGCGTTGTCTACCAGCCGGTCGATGCGACGCTCTTTGTTGACGGCCTGGTTGGCGGCGCAGCATCCCCCACCGACATCGCGTCGCTGGCGCTCGGCAAGGAGCACAGCCTCCGCCTCGAGCGTGAGGGCTTCGAGACCATCTTCTTTCCCTTCACGCTCGACAGCGCCGAGGTGCTCGAGATTCAGCTCCAGCTTTCGCCGGCGGTGCCGGTTGGCAAGGTTGACCTGGTCTCCGAACCCGCAGGCGCGGAGGTCTGGATTGCCGGCAATCGGCTGGGGGTTACGCCGCTGCGGCAGGTCGAACTCGCGGCGAACAAGACCTTCGTCAT
>CAIWGR010000613.1 GCA_903912275.1 uncultured delta proteobacterium | reverse complement strand
TTGAGCGTGGCGAGCGTCAGCGAGAGATCTCCCTGCGGCGCGGTCGCCAACACGAACGATGGCCCGCTCTCTCCCGCGCGCCGTAGCGAGGCAAGCCAGTCCGAAGGTGCCGCTGCCGCCTCGATCGCCTTGAAGTCGAACAGCTCCGCTGTCCGCGCCAGCCAGGCGCCTGCATCAAACCCCGCCACATCGTGAAGTCCCCGATGGGTCGGCAGCACAACCAGCCCCGGGTCATCCGCGTTGGCAAAGAAGGCCAGCGTGAAGGCGGCCGGCGCATCCGTGCCCAGCGCACCCTGGTCGCGCGCGTAGCCCAGCGCGGTCTCGTAGCGGTGGTGCCCGTCAGCAATCAGAAGTCGCTCGCCCGAGACACGCGCCTGCACCGTCGCGATGGCGGCCGGCTCGCTCAGCGCCCAGACCTGATGGTGCACGCCATCATCGGTCCGCGTGTCGAGCAGCGGCGCTGCCGCCGTGGCCGATGCCAGCGCCGCATCCACAACACCTGCAGGGTCGCTGTAGAGCAGAAAGATCTGCGACAGCTGCGCCTTGGTCGCCACCATCAGCGCGAGCCGATCGGCCTTGGGTCCCGACAGCGTGCGCTCGTGCGGAAGCACAACCTTGTCGGCGTATTCGTGAAGGCGGGTGAGGCCGAGAAAGCCCTTTCGCAGCACCTCGCGGCCGTCGGGCCCGGCAAAGCGCTGCCAGTAGATGTAGAACGAGGGCGCCTCATCCTGCTTCATCACGCCGTTGGAGAGCCACGAGCGGTAGAGCGTTGCTGCATACGCGTACCTGTCTTCGGTGCCACTCTCGGGAAGGTCGAGCTCCACGAACGAGTAGGGGCTCCGCGCCGCCAGCGTGGCGCGCATCGCACCATCGATGACATCGTAGGGAGGGCTCACAAGCTGCTCCAGCGGGCCGCTCACCGTTGTGTCATACCGAACGCCTCGCAGGGGCAAAACCTCAGCCATCTTCCAACTCCGCAACGCTCGCGCTTCCGCCCATTCGGTAGCAGCTAACCCAATACGAACCGTTGCAAGAAGGCAGCGGTTTCGGTTACAGTCTAGCCCTCACTCGGGGCGGTCTGCCACCCCCATTTGCGAAGAGTATGGGATGATCTACGTAATCGCCGAACCCTGCCACGGAACCTGTGACACCGCCTGCGTTGATGTCTGTCCGGTCGACTGCATCCACGGGCCCATCCCGCTCGATCAGATCCGCGCAACGAAGGCCTCCGGCGGCGAGCTCAAACTCCAGCTCTACATCGACCCGAACGAGTGCATCTCCTGCGGCGCCTGCGAGCCCGAGTGCCCCGTCGACGCCATCTTCGAAGACGAGGAGCTCCCCGCCAAGTGGAGCAACTTCGCCGCGAGCAACGCCGAGTTCTTCAAGAACCGCGCCTAGGTTCAGCGGCCGCCTCGGATGGGCTGCAGGTAGTTCGCAAGAACCGTCCGCCGCTCCCCCGAGTCGAACTCCACCGTCTGCCGCGTCTTGCCCGCAGACTGCTCGCTCTGCACCACCGTGCCATCGCCAAACAGTGCATGCCTCACTCGCTGCGCTGCCACGGCGGTCACCTTGGTGGCAGCAGCGCGCTCCACGTAGTCATCGTCAAAGATGATGCCCTCCTCGGGTACCTTCCGTCCGACGCCAAATGAGGGCTCGGCCCAGTCGTCCCCGCTCCGCTGATCAAAGTCGAAGCTCGAGCGGCGATCCAGCGGAGGTCCAATGGGATCGCGGCCCCGCCACGGCAGCGACCGCGACGCGCTACCCTCCAGCCAAGACAGCTGCTCCGACACCTCGATGAGGAAGGGCGATGCGTTGGTCTCTCGCGTCTGCCCATGCAACCGCCGCCGCATCGCCGCCATCAGCACCAGCTCATCCTGCGCCCGGGTGACGGCCACATAGAAGAGACGCCGCTCCTCGTCGTCCGCGCCCGCCTCCGCCGCGTCGCGACGACGCATCGGAAACAGCCCCTCCTCCAGGCCGGCCACCACCACGCCCAGAAACTCCAGACCCTTCGCGGCGTGCACCGTGGTCAACACCACCTTGTCGTCGCTGCTCATCCCGTCCGAAGCCTGTCGCAGCACCGTCCGCTCCAGGAACCCGGCGATACCTCCGCTCTCAGGCAGCCCATCATGCTCCCGCAGCATCGCCCGGAGATCGTCGAGGTTGCGGCACCGCTCCTCGCCATCCTCCTTCTCCGCCAGCGCCTCCTCAAACTGGGAGGCCGCCAGCGCCTGCTCCAGCGTCGCCGCAGCACCGGCGCTCTGCGCCATCTGCACCACCTCTTCGAGGATGCGCCCCAGCGAAGCCACGCCCTCTAGCGCCCGTTTCGTTACCGCCTTCTCGGATACGATCCGTGAGAGCGCCTCCGCCAGCGGCACGTTCGCATGCGCCAACCGCCACTGCTCGATCGCGCGAACCGTCGTTGCCCCGATCCCCTTCGATGGGAAGGTCGCCACCCGCGCCAGCGCCACGGTGTCGCGGTCGTTCACCGACAGCCGAAGCCAGGCCATCGCATCCTTGATCTCGGCCCGCTCGAAGAACGAGGTCCCGCCCACAAGCGCATAGTCCACGCCCCGCCGCCGCAGCGCCTCTTCCACCACCCGCATCTGCCCGTTCGTCCGGCACAGCACCGCGCAGTCCCGCCACCGCCAGCCACGCGTTGCGTGCCAGCCCTCCAGCACACGGTAAATCCGCTCCGCCTCGTCCCGGTCGTCCACGGCCACAAAGCACCGCACCGGAGTACCGCCAGCGCGCACCGCGATGCTCTGCTTCTCCATCCGCTCGGGCAGCCGCTCCACCACGCTCGTCGCCACCCGCAGGATGTCGCGCGTCGACCGGTAGTTCTCGGCCAAGTTCACAATCCGAACCGGCGCAAACACCTCGGTGTAGTGCCGCACGTTGGCCACCGTCGCGCCCCGCCAGCCATAGATGGACTGGTCGTCGTCGCCCACGACCACCACCTCGCAGCCCGGCCCGACCAGCATCTCCAGCAGCGCAAACTGCACGCCATCGGTGTCCTGAAACTCATCCACAAGCAGGTGCTGCCACCGGCGGTTCACCTCCGCCCGGAGCTCCGGCGCCTCGCGCAGCAGCGTCACCGTCTGCAGGATGAGGTCGGCAAAATCGCAGGCGTTCGAGCCAATCAACTCACGCTGATAGGCCTCGTAGAGCGACGCCGTCTCCTCGCCCAGCCGCCCGCGGCTCTCGTCCGAAAAGGCCCGTGCAGTCGCGCCCCGGTGCTTCGCCGTCTGGATGGCCCCGAAGGCCGCCTTCAGCGCTGCGCTGTCGTAGCCCAACTGCAGCTTCTCTGCGGCCCGCCGGAGCATGCTCATCGCATCTTCCTCGTCGTAGATCGCAAACCGCGGCGTCAGCCCAAGCCGGCCACCATACTGCCGCAGCAGCCGCGCGCAGACCGCATGAAAGGTGCCGATCGTCACCCCCGCTTCCCGCGCTCCGGTCAGCTGATGCACCCGCTCCCGCATCTCCGCGGCCGCCTTGTTCGTGAAGGTCACCGCAAGGATGCTACCCGAGGCGACCCCATCCTCCAGAATCAGCTTCGCGATGCGGGTCGTGAT
>CAIWGR010000612.1 GCA_903912275.1 uncultured delta proteobacterium | reverse complement strand
CTGGCGACGGGAGATGTCGCGGAGGTAGCGGGCCGCCGCAAAGAGGGTGAGCGCAGGCCACTGGCCCATGCGATCGGGGCGGGGCCCGAAGAGGCCGACAAGCCAGGTGACAAGCGTGCCCAGATGAGGACCACTCTTGAGCGGCGACTCGGCGCGGAGCAGTGGGTGGAGGGCGTCGAGGAGGGTGCGGGTTGCCGCGGTGGTGGCGGCCCGGTCGGCGGGAGGCGTGTGCAGCAGCGCGAAGAGGGCCTGCAGGAGCGGCGCAACCTCGGGGACGAGGTTCAGGACGGTTCCGGCGAGGTGGCTGCGCTCGGCGTGGGTGGCATGCATGAGGCCGATGCCGGCGCGGTGCAGGCCGTGTCCGTTCTCTACGAGGGCGCGGCGGGCGAGCTGGTTGGGCGCGCTCTGATCGTCGGCGACCTTGGCGAGGTAGAGGAGGGTCTCGGTGATGGCGCTGGAGCCGTGCTCCTCTTCGGCAGCCTTGGAGCTGGCGACCATCATGCGGTCGTTGCCGGGCTGGAGCGTGGCCTTGAAGTGGATGCTGGTGACGGGGTCGAGGAAGGGGGCGAGGAGCCCCTGGTCGAGCTCGGCGGCGGTGGCTGCGATGCCGGCCGTCATGGGCAGCCAGGGCGGGCCCTCAGCAAGCGGCGACTTGACCAGGAAGGCGGCGTGGAGGCCGGGCTGAACGAAGTTGTCGGGGCCTGCGCGGAAGAAGGCGGCCGGGTCGTCCCAGAGGGCGTAGAGCGAGGCCTCGTTGAAGACGAGGTCGCGTCCGATCAGGTGGAGGCTGCCGGCGTGGCGCAGGTAGAGGCCGGGCCGGAAGAGGGCGACGTCGCGGTGGGGCTGCCAGCGGAGGGGGAAGTAGCCGCGGGTGACCGGTGCGACGAGGCAGGCGCCGGGCCGGATGAGGAGGAACTCGAGGTCGGGCGGGGGCGGCTGGCGCTCTTCGCGCTGCGGGGGACGGCCTCCGCCGTTGCGGTTGTCGCCGTTGCGGTTGTCGCCGTTGCGGTTGTCGCCGTTGCGGGGGCCGCGCTGTTGGTTGCCCTGCTGCTGGCCGCCGGGGGCGCCCTGGCGGGGGGAGTTCGAGGCGGGGCGATCGGAGCGGTCGGTGGGCTTTGCCATGAGACTGCGTCTGCTGGTTCGGGTGTGTGCGCGCGGCACGGGAGCGGCGGTTGCTAGCACGAAGGGTGGGCGGTTGCGAGAGCGGCGGTTCTGCTTGCAGTTGGCGAGGCAAGCGATCATGCAACGAAGACTCTTTCACCCGGTGCCTCCCGCCCGATGCCAGCCACCTTCTCACACCCGGCGGCCATCCTTCCGCTGCGTCGCTGGGCGCCCCGCTGGTTCGACACCGTCGGACTCGTGATTGGGAGTATGGCGCCCGATCTGGGCTACTTTCTGTTGCTCTTCGACGGCGCCGCGAAGGCCCACACGCCGGCGGGACTCTTCTTCATCACCCTGCCCTCCGCGCTGGTTGTCTGGGGGTTGCTGCAGCTGGCCTGGCCAACGCTCAGCCGGCTCCTTCCGCCGGCCCACGCAGGCTTCCTGACGGAGTCGCTGCTGGCGCAGGGGCCGGTGCGTGGGCGGCAGTTTGGGCGGCTCTCGCTGTCGATGCTCACGGGCGGTGCGACACACCTGGTGTGGGACTCCTTCACCCACAAGCAGGACTGGTTTGTGGCGGCGATTCCAGCGCTCCGCACGCCGATTCCGATTGCCTTCGGCTTCGAGGCCCCGGGCTACTACCTGCTGCAGCACACCTGCTCGCTGCTGGGGCTGGTGGCGGTGGTGGTGGCCTATCGGCGGGCACTGGCTGGAGGACCGTCGCGACCGAAGACAGCGCTCCGAGCGTGGCAGCCACTGCTGCTGGTGACGCTCGCTGCGGCGGTCATCGGGAGTGCGAGCGCGGTGCCGATGGCTGAAGGTTATGAGGGGTCTCGGGCGGTGCGAACGTTTGCTTTCCGGAGCGTGATTCACAGCATGGCGCTGGCGCTTCTGTTTGCCTGGCTG
>CAIWGR010000611.1 GCA_903912275.1 uncultured delta proteobacterium | reverse complement strand
GAGGCCGAGCGGAACGCCCTGCCCGACCTCGCGCTGCAGCTCCACCGCGCCGCAGCCGACCTCTCCTTCGACGCCGTCGACTCCTGGCTCGCCCTCGCACGGGCAGCGGAGGCGACCGACGGTCCCGCCGCCGCAGCCGACCTCCTCGACAAGGCCGCTGCGCAGGCAACCGACCCCGACGCCAGCGCGGTGCTCACCTTCCACGCAGAGCAGCTCCACGAGGCCGCGCTGCCGCCCGAGGCCAAGGCCGCGCGGGCCGCGCTCGACGCAGCACTCTCCGCCATCAGCAGGGCATCCTCCGACGCAAGCAGCCCGTCCGACCGTGCCGCCCTCGCAGCGGCCCGCGCCAGCTGGCTCATCGCCCACGGCGACCTTGCGCGGGCCGCCGCCGCGCTCGCAGAGGCCGCCGAAATCGACCCCTCCTCGCGGCTCGCCTTTCAAGTCGCGGGAGACCTCGCGCTGGCGCAAGGCGACCCGGCCAAGGCCGTAACCGCCTACCTCACCGCCCGGGTCAACCAAGAGCCCGCTGCCGACCATGCCCACCTCTGCACAACAGCGCTGCCCGGCGAACGCGGCACCGAGGCCAACGCGACCATCCGCTACACGCTCCGTGCCGCAGGCGCGCTCGAGGCGGTTGGCGCAGAGGAGGAGGCCTTCGAGACCCTCATGAACGGCCACCTCGAAGAGGAGGCAGCCGAGGCGCCGCTGCTCGGCCTTGCCCGCATCTCACTGCTCCGCGGCAACCGCGACGCGGCGACATCCTACCTCGCCGCCATCCGGCGGCTCAGCGATGCAGCGGGCGAGATTCCCTCGCCAGCCTACCTCGCGCTGCTGGCCAAGCTCGAGGTCGAGCCCAGCTAACGTGGCTACTGCCCGGCGGGCGGCTGCCAGAGCTCGATGCGGTTGCCCTCGGGGTCGGTCACCCAACCGAAGATGCCATACTCCGAGTCGCTCACCTCGTCGTCCACATCGCAGCCCTCCGCACGCAGGGCGGCGACGAGCGCGTGCAGGTCTGCGACCCGGTAGTTCACCATGAAGGAGCTGCCAGTCTTCGCAAACTTGCTGCTCTCTTGAGGGAAGAGCGACCAGACGGTCGAGCCCGTGCCGGACGGATTCTCCGGCCCATTCCACGAGAAGACCGAGCCTCCCCATGGCTCAAGACCGACACCGAGGTGCTGCTTGTACCAGGCGCGCAAGGCGTCGGGGTCGTTCGCGCGAAAGAAGATGCCGCCTACGCCAGTGACCCGCTGCATGGTTCGACCTCTAGTTGCCGGAACCCGAGCCAGCGCCCGAGCCATCGACCAGGTAGGGGCAGGGCTCGTTCGGAAGCATCGTCACGCGCTCGGTGTCGTACTCCGCCTCGAAGATCCAGCCGGTCTTCTCGACTGCGCCCGCGGGGTAGTTGAGCGTGCGGTCGCCGCCCAAGAGCTGGCAGAGGAGCACGCCCGGCTGACCGGCTGTGAGCGAAATCTCCACGTTGCAGTCGGCCTTCAGGATGGCGCCCTTGAGCGTGCCGCTGAAGGTGGTGCGGTTGTTCTCATCAATCGCCGTGGTGCCGGTGATGTTGAGCTCCTTGATGGGGAAGATGATGACATCCTTCGGGTCGGGCGGATTGTTGGGCGCCAGGGCCGGGAAGCTGATGCTGAGCGTCGTGGTCGAGGCGAAGGCCCCGCTGCCGTCGCTCAGTGCCTCGGCTTGCGCGGGCTCCGAGGCGCCGGGCTCCCAACCACGCGGGTCCCAGGTGAAGGTGCGGCAGGCGTGGTCGAGGATACAGCCGCCGCCGCCGCCGATGGAGAAGGTGGCGTTCGGGCGGTCGTCGTTGAAGCCCTTGGTGGTCACGATGATGTGCAGAATGTCGGAGTTGACGTCACGGTTGATGAGGGTTCCGAGAATCGGCCCGAGCCCTGCCGGCTTGAGGATGCGGGCATAGGTAACCCGGTAGGCCGACGGCGTGTAGAGGTCGCCGCAGAGCGCCGTGTCCTCGCTGCAGACTGCGCCGCCCGAGCCCTCATTGGAGGTCGAACAGGTCGGGCCAACATCGCCGCTGCCGGTGTCGCTACCGCTACCGTCAGCGGTCGAGGTGTCGGCGGTATCCTTCGTGTCGCTGCTACAGGCGCCGAGAAGAAGGAGAGAGGCAAAGGAGAGCGTGCGCAGAGGATGCATGGAATGACTCCGAAGTGAACGAGAGAAGAGGTCGCCGCTTAGGCGCGGGTCGGGAAGGCCGTCATGGCCTCGAAGGCTGCAATGCGATTCTGAATCTCGCCCTGCGTCAGCGACCGGAACCGGTCTACGCTGAAGTTCTCGACCGAGAAGGAGGCCAGCGCCGAGCCTGCAACGACCGCGTGGCAGAGCGTCGGCCAAGAGATGTCGCCCGACGCCGCGATGAGGCCCATGAAGCCGCCCGCGAACGTGTCGCCCGCACCGGTCGGATCGCGCACCGTGTCGAGCAAAAGCGCCGGCGTGTGACGAATCGTGTCACCGTGGAAGAGAACCGCACCGTGTTCGCCACGCTTGAT
>CAIWGR010000610.1 GCA_903912275.1 uncultured delta proteobacterium | reverse complement strand
GCCGCGGCGCTGGTGCTGAAGCTCTCGCTCGACCTGCTCGTCTAGGGCTTGCCGCTGCCAGCAGCGGGTGCGTCCGCCGGCGCGGCGCTGTCGTCTAGGAGCGCGGAGGCGAGCCAGGCGACGGAGGCCCTGACAGCAGGCCAGCGGTCATCGCCGAAGCCGGGGGCAGTCGGGAGCGGCAGCCAGAGGAGCGGCGCGCCCTTGCCGCGGCTCCAGCCCGCCATGGAGCCCGCGCTGGCGCCGTCGGCGCTCTTGGCTGACCAGGCTCCGCCCTCGTCGGTGAATTGCAGCCGCATCGTGCCGCTCTCGAGTTGCGTCGGGGCGCCGCCGGTCAGGAGGAGTCGTCCCCAGGGCTGGGCATCGCGCGTGATGGTCACCTCGGCAGGTTGGCGCAGAAGTTCGACCTTCGTGAAGCCATCGCAGGCAAGCGAAGCGCGACCAGCCGCCCTTTCGAGCGTGCCACGGCACCAGGGCCGGCCGTCGGCGGTGAGCAGCTCAAGCCCAGCCGCAGTGGTGCGGAGATGGCTCCCGCGTTCGCCCGGCCCGGCGTAGTAGCGGAGCGCTGTGCGGCTCACGCGCATGCGATCCACGGCGGTGCCCTGCGCGTCGAGCCGACGTATCAGCGCCCCCGAAGGCTGCTCGTTGCCCCAGTCAAAGGCCGACGGAGCTGCGACCTGCTCCGGCTCTTCGCACGCTGCGAACAGGAGCAGACCGGCGAGAGCGGCGAGACGGTGAGACCCGGAGGACATGCTGCTGCCTAGTTGAACGGGATGTTCAGGTTTCGACGGACCTGGTCGAGGATGCCGTTGACGAAGCGGGGCGTCTGCTCCTCGCCATACCGCTTTGCGATCTCCATCAGGCCGTTGACGGTTCCGCGTGCGCGGGGACGGTCGGTGGAGATGAGTTCGGCAACGCCAATGCGAAGCAGCGTGCGATCGATGGGTGGCATACGGTCCAGACGCCAGCGGGGCGAGGCGGTCCGGATGTGCGCGTCGATGAGCGCCATCTGGTGAGCGACGAGATGAACGGTCTCGGTCACCTCATCGCGCATCGCCTCCCACTCGTCCCGCTCCGGGATGAAGTCATCGAAGCGGTCGACGCGGTGGTAGGGGCTGACCTGCTTGGCCGTGAGCGGCTCGGCGGTCCCTACGATGGCCTCGTCGACAGCCGCAAGCGACGCAAGCGGCGGCAGGCCGTTGAACTCCGCTGCGTAGAGGACCCAGAGTGCAAGTTCGCGTCGACGGTCTTCGTGGGTTGCGCGCTCGGGGATCACAGGACTTTGCCCAGATTGGCCATCTCGATGGCGACGAGGGCTGCCTCTGCACCCTTGTTGCCCATCTTGGTTCCAGCGCGTTCGATGGCCTGCTCGATGGAGTCGGCGGTGATCACGCCGAAGGCGACCGGCACGCCCGTCGCAATGGAGACCTGCGAGATGCCCTTGGTGGCCTCTCCCGCGACGTAGTCGAAGTGGGGCGTCGAGCCTCGGATGACGGCGCCAATCGCGATGATCGCGTCATACTTGCCCGACTTGGCGAGCTGGCTGACGGCGAGCGGGATCTCGAAGGCCCCAGGCACCTTGATGAGGGCCGTTGCAGCAGCATCTCCGCCGTGGCGCTCGATGGTATCGAGCGCGCCCTCGACGAGGCGGTCGGTGATGAAGTGATTCCACCGGGTGGTCACAATCGCCAGACGGAGACCTGTCGCAACGAGCGAGCCTTGGATGCACTGAGCCATGTTGTTCACACCGTGAGAGAGTTGGTTACTTCTGCGCGTCAGGGCGCGGGATGGGTTCGTACTTTTCGACCTTGAGGCCATAGCCATCGAGGCCGCCAATCTGGTGGTCGCTCGAGGAGAGGATGGACATGCGGGAGACGCCGCAGTCGCGGAGGATCTGGGCGCCGATGCCCAGGTCGCGCAGGGCAGGCTTGGGGCGATTGACCGAATCAGGCGCGCCGAAGTTGGGGGCGAGGCGGCGGATGGTGGCCTCATCGGTGCGAGCAACTGCGAAGGTGGCGAGGCTCTCGAAGCGGCTGACCTCCGGCTTGTGGAGATAGACCAGCACGCCGACGCCGGCCTCGGCGATCATCTGCATTGCGCCGTGAAGCTGCCAGCCGCCGCGCACGTTGGTGCCGCGGAAGACGTCACCGACGAGGGCAGGATGCTGAACGCGGACGCGGACAGGCTCGGTCGCCGTCGCAGGGTCGCCCAGTACGAGCGCAAGGTGCTCTCCACCGTCAACATGGCTGCGGTAGGCGCGCAGCTTGAAGCCGGCGTGGGCCTCGCAGGGGAAGGGGATCTCCGCCACCAGCTCGACGAGCGAGTCGGTCTGCAGTCGGTAGTCGATGAGGTCTGCAACCGATGCGATGAGCAGCCCGTGCTCAGCGGCAAACTTCTCCAAGTCGGGCATGCGCGACATGGTGCCGTCGTCGTTGAGGATCTCGCAGATTACAGCGGCCGGCTTGAGGCCGGAGAGGCGGGCGAGGTCTACGCTGCCCTCCGTCTGTCCCGTGCGAACGAGCACGCCACCCTTGCGGGCGCGGAGCGGGAAAATGTGGCCAGGGTAGACGAGGTCGGAGGCAGTCGCATTGTCGTCCACCGCGACCGCGATCGTGCGTGCGCGGTCGGCCGCCGAGATACCGGTCGTGACGCCGTCGCGGGCCTCGATCGAGACGGTGAAGGCTGTGCCGAACTGGGCCGAGTTCTGCTGCACCATCATGGGAATCTTGAGCTCTTCGAGGCGCTCCTCCGTCAGCGTCAGACAGATGAGGCCACGACCATGCTTGGCCATGAAGTTGATGGCCTCGGGCGTGGCAAACTCGGCGGCAACGACGAGGTCGCCTTCGTTCTCGCGGCCTTCGTCGTCGACGAGGATGATGAGGTCGCCCTTGCGAAAGGCTTCGAGGATTTGGGGGATGGTTGCGAGCGGCATCAGGGCTCCATTACTCGTTCAGATATCCATTGTCTTTGAGCAGCGTTTGCAGACGGGCGTCGGAGCCCGAAGCGGACGCACCGCCCCAGGTCAGGAGGCGGCGCACATGCTTGGCGAGCATGTCGGTCTCGATGTTGACGGAGGCGCCAACCGGCAGCGCGGCCAGGCCCGTCTTGTCTTGCGTATGCCGGATGATCATCACCTCGAAGCCGTCTGCGGTGACTTGGTTGATGGTCAGTGAGACCCCGCTCACCGCGATCGAACCCTTCTCGACGAGATCGGGGAGGAGGTCAGCCGGAATGGCGAAACGAAGCACCACACAGGCGCCCTCGTCTCGGCGTTCGACGAGTCGACCGACGCCGTCCACATGGCCCTGCACAAAGTGGCCGCCGAGCCGGTCGCCCACCGCGAGCGCCCGCTCGAGGTGGAGGCGAGCGCCCTGCGTCAGGCCGCCAAGGTGGCTCCGACGGAGCGTCTCCGCGGACAGCTCGACCGTGAAGGTGTCTCGCGTCCAGCGGGTGACGGTGAGGCAGCAGCCATCGACCGCGATGCTCTCACCGAGCTGAAAGGTGGCTGTCTCGAGCGCCGTCCGGATCTCGAAGACTGCATCGTTCCCGCTCCGAGAGAGGGACGACAGCGTGCCTACATCCTGAACGAGTCCGGTGAACATCTTGAGAGCCAGAGAACGGTGGCAGAGGCGGCAGAATCCGCTGCGGAGGCTCTAGGCATCGAGGGGCGTTCCGTCAAACGGAGCGCGGCCAAATACCTGCCGTTTGCCCACTCAGCGTGGCGCGATGGAGCCGGTAACGAGCAGGTCTGGACCGACCTGCTCATAGCAGAGACCGGAGAGGCGCGCCGCGACCGCGGGCGCGTCGAAACCGGTGCCGCCGATGGCAGCGAGCGCGCGCTCGCCGCCGAGCAGCAGTGGCGCGTAGAAGAAGCGGACGCGGTCGATGACACCCGCGTCGAGCAGCGCTCCCGCGAGCGAGGCACCACCCTCGACAAAGAGGCTGAGGCAGCCGCGGGCGACCACCGCGTCCAGGATGGCCTGCACCGGCAAACGCCCATTCTCGAGCGGCAGGCAGTCCACCTCGATACCGCGGGAGCGGAGCGACGCCACTCGCTCTCTATCGGCATCAGCACCGCAGAGGACCACCGTCGGTGCCGCACCATCGTGGAAGATCGTCGCGTCGAGCGACGCCGACAGCCGTGTGTCGAGCACAAACCGGGTAGGCTGCACCACGGCGCCGACACCACGCGCGGTCAGCTGCGGATTGTCAGCACGCAGCGTGCCGGCTCCCACGAGGATGGCGTCGTGCTCGGAGCGCCAGCGGTGAACCCGGAGGCGGGCCTCCTCCGAGGTGATCCAGCGGCTCGTGCCCTCGCGCGAGGCGATGCGGCCATCGAGCGACATCGCAAGCTTGAGCGTCACAAAGGGGCGACGGCGCGAAATCACCGAGACGAAGCCCTCGTTGAGCGCTCGGCACTCGGCCTCGAGCGGGCCGACAGCGGTCTCGATGCCTGCCTCTGCGAGCCGTCGCAGCCCCTGACCGGAGACGCGCGGGTTGGGGTCGATCATGCCGGCGACAACGCGGGCAACGCCTGCCTCGATGAGCGCATCGGCGCAGGGCGGCGTGCGGCCGAAGTGGCTGCAGGGCTCGAGGTTGACGAAGACCTCCGCGCCGCGCGCAAGGTCGCCGGCATCGCGCAGTGCTTCGACCTCTGCATGGGCCAGCCCCGCGCGCAGGTGGAAGCCGCGACCCACAACCTCGTCGCCGCGCACGATGACGCAGCCTACCATCGGGTTGGGGCGGGCGGTGCCGCGACCCTTGGCCGCCTCGTCGAGTGCGAGACGCATGAATTGCTCGTCGCGACTGCTCATGTGCCCTCCCCGTCGGCGGCGGGGGCCGTGTCAGGCAGCCCGTCTCGGAGCCGCTCCGCCGCCCGCAGGAACTCACCGACCTCCTGGAAGGAGCGGTAGACGCTGGCGAACCGGAGCCAGGCGACCTGGTCGAGCTTCTCGAGCTCCTCCATCACGAGATCGCCAAGCGACCTAGAAGGGACCTCGGCTGCTCCGAACTCGCCAAGCCGGAGTTCGACGCGGTCGGCGAGCGCCTCGATGGTGTCGATGGAGATGGGCCGCTTCTCGCAGGCTCTGCGGAGGCCGGCGAGGAGCTTCTCGCGCAGGTAGGGCTCGCGGCGGTCATCACGCTTGATGATGAGCGGGACGGGCTGCTCGATGCGTTCGTAGCTCGTGAAGCGGGCGCTGCAGCTTTCGCATTCGCGGCGCCGGCGGATGCTGTCGCCCTCGCGTGACTGGCGGCTATCGATGACGCGGTCTTCGAGGTGACCGCAGCGTGGGCAGCGCATCGCGCTCCTCCTTACGGGAGCGGAGCGTTGAGCTTGGCGACCCTGCGGGCGTGACGCCCGTCGTTGCCGGGCGTGAAGGAGGCACGAGCAAAGGCCTCGATGTTCTCGCGCATGAGTTCCGGACCGATGACGCGAGCGCCGAGCACGAGGATGTTTGCGTCATTGTGCTCGCGCGCCATGCGGGCCGAGTAGGGGTCGGAGACGAGCGCGGCGCGGGCTCCGACGACCTTGTTGGCGGCGATCGACATGCCGATGCCGGAGCCACAAATGAGAACACCCCAGGCGCCCTCCCCTGCGACAACGCGCCGGGCGAGGTCCTGCGCAAAGTCGGGGTAGTCGACGGGGGTGGTATCAAAGGGGCCGAGATCGACCGCTTCGAGTTCGAGAGCGTTCAAAAGGCGAACGAGGTCACGCTTGGTGTCTACGCCCGCATGGTCAGATGCGATCAGGACCTTGGGCTTCGACATGGTGCGACCTCCGAGACGCCTTGGCCGCGTTGCCGTTACTCGGCGACGACGACCACGGGGATGATCTGACGGCCCCGGTAGGTACCGCAAGCGCGGCAGACGGTGTGGGGGAGCTTGTCGGCACCGCAGTGGGTGCAGATGCTGCGGTTCTTGCCAGCGAGCTTGCTGTTCGCCGAACGGCGGGTGCGGGTGCGCTGCTTGGAGAATCTACGCTTTGGTTGGGGCATGACACGAACCTGATGATGGAGCCTCGAGGCTCAGTTCTTCTTGGTGCTCTGTGCTTGAAGGGCTCGAATCGCTGCCCAGCGTGGGTCGGGGAGCGGTGTCTCAGCTTCTTCAGCGGAGGCGCGCAGGTACTCTACCGCCGTGCAACTGTCAACCAGACACTTGGGAACGGGGGACAGGTCGAGGAGGATGGCCTCCCGCACAATCTCGAAGAGGTCGACCTCATCGCCGTCGTAAAAGCTGACATCGAGATCGTCGGCGGTGAGCTCAATGCCCTCCTCTTCGGTGATGTCGGAGGTCGCGAAGGCCGAGCGGGGCAAGAGCGTCCAGCTCAGTTTGAGTTCCATCGTCTCGTGGTTGCGCTCGAGGCAGCGGGCGCAGGAGAAGATGACCGGTGCCGTGATGGTACCCTTGACCATGAGCGTGGTGTCGTAGCGCTCTACGTCGAAGGCAACCGCGCAGTCTGCACCGTCGAGTTCATAGAGGTCGTCGACCTCCTTGATGATGGCCTCGAAAGTGGCGGCTGGGACGGAGAATGCGACGGGGTTTGCCCCTTCGTGAAGCTGTGTGATGTCGATTTTCATGCGGTCTGGCTTACAGAGGTGGCTGCATCGGTCGTCCGAGCGGGGCCACCCTAGAGGCTTGGCGTTGGCGCTGCCAGCAGAATGGCCTTGAGATCGCGATCATCGAAGGCGATTCCCAGGCCACCAAAGTAGTCGGTAGAACGGGTATTCATCCAGTCATCCACGCCGCCGTGCACGAAGATGTGCGACCAGATGGCATCGGGAGGGAGCACCGCGCCCATGCTCCAGAGGCCCCAGGTGCGGAGCCTCGGGTGCTCGGCCGCCTCGAAGTCGAAGAGATCGGCGCGCAGTTCGAGGTGGTCGTTCCAGGTCCAGAGGTTTGCCCCGATGCCGCCGGTTCCCTCGATGAGACCGAAGCGGCCCCCGAGGAGAAGGCTGCGCGACGGCATGACGGGCCACCTGTGGCCAAGCGTGAAGGAGAGCTCGAGCCTGTCGGTGGTCTGCTTCTTGGTCTCAACCACGACAGGCGTCTCGGTCGGATCGCTGGTTCCCAGCAGCGAACTGCTCGTGCTCGTGCTTCCCCGCGGGTCGGAGACGATCTCCAAGGTGTAGAACTTGTCGCGTTCGGGTCGCAGGACGATGCCGACGACACTTTTGAAGGCCTCATCCTGCGCGCCATAGCCGCTTCGGAACTCGACCTCGGTCTTGAGATCGGTCACCCGCTGCACAAAGCCGTTGGCGGTGGTGACGAGCTGCGTCGCCTGATCGGAGATGGTCGGGTCGTTGATGAGCTTGCCGATGGTGCCTTCGCCTCGGTCAAGGCGTTCGGTCACCCGCTGCACGTTTTCGAGGCTGTAGTTGATCCGGTCGAGCGCCTCCTGCGCGCTCGCGAGGGTTCCCTTGACCGAGGCAAGGCCGGCATCGACCTCGCCGGAGGAGCGGCTCACGATGCCGCGCAGGTCATTGGTGATGATGGCGATGTCGGCCATGATGTGGGCGGTGTCTCGGCTCGTCTGCTCGACCATGGTGCGCATGCTGGCGGCTGTGGCATCGGTGTTTGCGACGATACGGCCCATGGCTGCCTGGTTGGCTGTGAGCAGGGAGCGGAGCACCTCCACGCTCTTGGCCGTGTCGTCGATGACCCGCTGCATCTGCTTGGCGTTCTCCTCGTTGCCGAAGACCGTCGCCATGTTGGAGGTAACCTTCTTCACGTCACGCGTGATGCCCTCCACATCGCCGGCGATGACATTCATCTTGTCGACGATGGCGTTCGGCGACGCCTCGGAGATGACCACGGTGATCTCGTCGCCGTCGACCAGCCGCTTGCCACGCAGGCCGGGCGTCAGTTCGAGATAAAAGGCACCCACCAGTGAGGTGCGCCGCTTGGCGAGCGTGACAGCATCCCTGAGACGGAGCACGCCGTCGCTGTCCTTGAAAGTCTCGCCCGCGTAGAGCGTCACCTCGGGCTTCACACGCATGCGGATCATGGCTTGGGGGCCGTCGAGCTCTACGCCCTCCACCAGCCCGACCTCGATGCCGGCAAGCACCACGCGGCTCTTCGCGGTGAGCCCCGATGCATCGGCGATGCGCGCGTAGAGACGATAGCCGTCGTGTTCTCCGAGCGCGTCGCTGTTGACCCGCGCAAGCATGATGACGGTGGCGATGAGCGCGCCGATCATGACCAGCCCAACCTTGAAGGGTGTGACCCAGCTGTTCAAAGGCGACCGCCGTGGACGGAGGTGAGGAGACTCATGTGAACATGGCCGCTGTGAGGAAGTAGTTTAGCACGAAGATGGCGACTGAGCCAAAGACGACCGCGTTGGTGGTGGCCTCGCCGACACCCTTCGCTCCACCCTTGGCCGTGTAGCCGCGGTAGCAGCCGACGGACGAAATCGTCAGGCCGAAGACCGCTGCCTTGATGACGCCGTTGGAGAGGTCAGAGGGCTCAAGGTCGGTGGCAATGCTGCCGAAAAACGCGCCCTCGTCCACACCGAGCCAGAGAACGGAGACGGCCCAGGCTGCAATCATGCCGACAAAGGTGAAGAGCATGGTCAGCAGCGGCATCATCAGCGTTGTCGCGACGATGCGCGGGGCGATCAGATACTGCACAGGGTCGACGGCCATGACCTCCATCGCGTCGATCTGTTCGGTGACCCTCATCGTTCCGAGCGTGGTCGCCATGGCGGAGGCGTTTCGGCCGGTGACCATGAGTGCTGTGAAGACCGGTCCGAGTTCACGGGTTAGCGTGAGCGCCACAGCCGAGCCGACCATGTGCTCGGAGTCGAACATGCGGAAGGCGACGATGGACTGCATGGCCATGACGGCACCGGCGAAGGAGCCGGTCAGCAGGACGATGAAGAGAGAGCCAAAGCCGACATCGTCCATGGCGTCGAGGAAGACGCGAAAGCGGTAGGGGGGCTTGAGCGTGGAGCGGAGCGCCTGCGCTGTCAGCAGCCCCATCGCGCCGAGGTCGGTGATGAAGTCGATGCCGGACTGCCCAATCTCTTCGATCGTGCGTCGGAGGCTCGAACCCGTCGGAGGTGCTGTCTGCATGGCGGGTTGTTACCGCCTCGCTCAGATGGCTGCAACTTCGCGGACGGCCGGCTACTCGGGCTGGAAGACGACCGTCGTGCGGAGGCGGAGCGGCTGTGCTTGCGGGCTGCGCGGGATCAGGAGGGTTCCGAGACGAGCGATACTGCACTCCGAAACGGCGGCATCGCCGAGGACGTCGATGCGGGTCTCAACACCGTCGACCTCGCCGGCGGCGCCGAGCTGAAGGCCGAAGACGAGCGCCCCCTTGAGCCCGCCATTCTCGGTGAGGGCCCGCGCATAGCAACCAACAATTCGCTCCTCGACGGCAGCGCGGAGCAGATTGGCCTCGGCATCGGCAAAGGGGGCGGCCTCCCTCCACCTCCAGGCCGGTGACCTCTGCACGGGGCGCGGCGGTTAGCGCATTGCCGTTCAGCACGCCGCCGCGACGGGAGCGCTCCGCGGTACCGTGCGGGCTCTCCACCGAGGCATAGATGGCATCGCTGAGTGGGTCGAAGAGGGTGGCTTCGAGCAGACGGCCGTGCAGTCGGGGCACCATGCCAGGCTCCGAGGACTCGCAGAGCGGGCGGTCTCCACCCTCGCCCGCCATGGGGCTGAAGTCGAAGATGAGTTTGAGTGCAACGCCGCCCAATTGGTGGGCCGCAATCAGGTCTGCAGCGGAGGCCTCGTCCATGACAAAGCCGATGGAGGTCCCGTCGAGGACGATGGTCGCTGCACCGCCGAGCAGCGGGAGCCCCGCCGTGGTCGACACGACCAGGTGGTCGATGTCGTCGGCGAAGGGGAGAAACTGAAAGTCGCCGGGGGCGATGACGGCCTCATGGGCCTGCAGCCCGATGCGGGCCCGTTCGCGCGCCTGGTTCCTCGTCTGGATGAGCGCTGCCCAGCTCTGCGGTAGGCCTGCTTCGGAGAGCGGCGCTGCGGGCCATGCATCACCCGAAGTCAGGCTCTTTCCTGCTTCGCAGAACTGCCGGAGCTGCTCGGGGGAGCGGAGCACATCGGCGGTCGCCGCGACCGGCAGCAGGGCGAGCGAGAGGATGAGGATGGGCGTGTGTCGCATGGTAGGAGCGGCAACCCTCTTGCAGCGGACGAACATTCCCGCCGAGGGCGGAAGTCCGAGGGGCTTGCCACCGCCGGCTGCGATGGTCAAACTGTTCTCATGCTCCCACGCGAAAGAGGAGGAGAGCCTGCCCTGCTGCGATTGGCCGGACAGCTGCTCGTCCTGATCGCGCTTGCCTTCTCGGCAGGCGGAGCAGGGCGTGCATGGAGTGGGCCGCTGGCTGCCGCGTCGCCGCAACCGGCGGTCGAACCCGCGCTGCCGTTCGAGCTGACTTCTCTGGCGCATGAGTCGCTCGCAGCACAGATTGCCTACTTCTCCGGCCCCGGACGCCGGCAGGCTGCTGCTCTCTTCAGTCGGGTGGGAACGCTGCGCCCCGAGCTCTATGAGGCGCTCGACAGCGTCGGCGCCCCGCACGAACTCGTCTGGGTGGCTGCCATTGAGTCGGGGTTCGACCCTCGGGCTGGAAGCCGCTCGGGAGCGGCGGGCCTGTGGCAGTTCATCCCGGTTGCTGCCGACGGGTTCGACCTGGAGCACAACGGCCGTGTGGACGAGCGGCGACATGTGCGGGCCTCGACCGAAGCGGCCGGGCGCCTGCTCACCGATCTGCGGCGCGAGTTCGGCTCCTGGCCGTTGGCGCTCGCCGCCTACAACATGGGCCCCTACGGCGTCCGCGGGTTGCTCGCCGGTCAGACCCCGACCGACTTCTGGTCATTCGAGCGCAACGGCCTGCTCCCCGGGTCGGTGCGGCGCTACGCAACGAAGATTCTCGCCCTTGCCGTCGTCGCCTCGAATCCGGAACGCTACGGGCTCAGCGGCCTTCAGGTCGCAGCGCCGCGGGAGGTGGCCGAGTTCGCCATCCCGAGCGAGATGACGCTGACCGAGCTGTCGCGTGGCGCAGGCGCGACGCCGCAGGCGATCCGCGCGCTCAACCCTTGGCTCATCGGGACGCTGCTTGTGCCGGGCGACGCAGTCTATCTGCCCCCAGCCTCGTTGGAGCCGCTGCGGATTGCGGCCACAAAGGCCGTCGGCACTGCGGGGCTGCGGACGGCGTCGACGAGGTTCGGCGAAGAGGTGGACGACCTCGCCGACCGGTTTGGCGTTCGGCCTGAGCAGCTGCGACAGCTCAACGGGTGGCCGCGCGGATTTGAACCAGCCTACGAGAGCGAGCTGCTTGTGCCTGCGAACGCGACGGAGCGGGCGGCAGGCGGCGAGCGGCCGATCGTGATACTCCCCGCCCTGCCCTTTTCCTTCGCAGACCGGACGCGCTGGTTCTACCGCGTGAACCATCGCGACGACCTCGATACGCTTGCGGCACGCCTCGGTCTGGCAGCTGCCGATATCGCGCTCTGGAACGACCTCGACCCAACGTTGCCCCTCCGGGTCTCCTCGATGCTGACGGTCTGGATGCCTGCTGCCTATGTCGCAGATGGGATCCAGCTCTGGCCGGAGTCGGCGGTGGAGATTGCGCGGCCTGACGCCGCCGCGGCAGCCGCTGCGCCGAAGCGGGCTCGGGCAAGCGAGCCGAAGCGCACGCGCCATACGCGGAAGAGCCACGCAGTGAAGGCGGGCGAGACGCTGTCGAGCATCGCGCGCCGCTTTCACGTGCGGGTTGCCGACCTGCGCCGCTGGAACGACCTCGACGAGGATGAGGTCATCCTCGTCGGGCAGCCGCTACTCGTTGGACGCTAGCGGGTCTTGATACCGCCGCCGAGGCGGATACGCGGCCCGGCGGGAGGCGTGGTCGCAGGCCCAGCCGGCTTGGTGCCGCCTGAACGGGCGCCGCCACCCCGTCGCGCCGACGGCGCGGAGGCAACAGCGGCGGCCTCGGGAGGCGGTTCAGGGGTGAAGGTAAAGGATGCCTTCGGCGAGGCGATGGGCGCCTCTTCGATGGCGACCTTGGCGTAAGAGGTGGTGGCGTCGACCTGGTTCTTCGACATGGCGCCGAAGGCGGCGCCACCACCGACGATTGCAGCCACCGCCGCGGCGACACCGATGAGAAGGCCCTTGCTTACGGCCTTCTTCTGCACGGCAACGACCTGCTCGGTCGAGTAGCCGCCCTTCGGCCGCACAGGCGCAACAGCCGCAGGACTGTCGTCCACGCGGAGTGCCTCTGCCGCCATCGTCCGTCGCGAAGCAGCGGCCTCCTGGCGAGCCTCTTCCTCCTCGATGCGGCGGATGGCCTCCGCCCGAGCCTGAGCATCTTGGGCTGCGGCCTCAGCCTTCACCGCGGCGGCCTTCTGGGCCTCTGCGGCAGCGAGCGCCTCGCGCTCTGCCTCGGCCTCCGACTTGGTCTCCTCGAGAATGGAGGAGAGGATGGTCAGAGCCTGCGTCTTACGCACATCTGAACCCTTCTTGCCGCCCTTGGACGAATTGTTGCTGCTCACTGTGGTCTCTCCGCTCGAGAAGGAGTCCGCATGCTAGATTGCGGCGTTGCGGTGGTCAACGAATCGCCATCCCTTCCGGTCTAACGAACCCGCGGCGGCGCCCTACTTCCAGCGAGCGAGCACCACACGCAGCAGCGGAATCGCAAAGAAGAGCGCGGCCACCGCAAACAGCACCGGCAGCACATGGTAGCCCGAAACGGTCGGGCCAGGTCGCCCGTAGAGCATGCCGAGGCCGAGGACACAGCCCACAAAGCCGACCGCGGCGGCCTGCAGACGGGCGCCCGCTCGCTGGGCTGCAACCAGCTTATCGAGCCCGCGCGGCTCGACCACAACGGTGAAGGTCCCTTGGCGGATACTCTCCACGAGCGAGAGCCCGGCGTCAGGCGCCAGTTTCAGCAGCCGCGACAACCCGGAGAGGGTCTCGACCGCTTGGGCCGTGAGCCGCTCGAGGCTGTAGCGCTCGACCATCATCCGCTCGACGAAGGGCTGCGCCTCGGCGAGGAAGTCCATGTCTGGCGCGATGCTCTTGCCGATTCCCTCGACGGTCATCAGCGCCTTGAAGACCATCGTGTAGGTGGGGGGCATGCGAATCTTGTGCCGGATTGCGCCTGCGACGAGGTCGGCGAAGTAGGCGCCGATATCGACCTCTTGGAGGGTCCGGTTGGAGATGTGCCGCTCCATCAGTTCGACCACGTCGCGCTCGAAGGCCGGTAGGTCGTAGACGACGCCTGGCTGCTTGATGCCGAGTTCGAAGAAGACGCGGGCAACGAGCCGGTAGTCCTGCCGGGCGATGCCGACGAGGACGTCGAGGATATGCTCCCGCTGCGGCGGCGTGAGGCGGCCGACCAGGCCGAAGTCGATGAGCACGATGTTGCCCGTCGACTCGATGAGGATGTTGCCGGGGTGCAGGTCGCCGTGGAAGTAGCCGTCCTCGAAAATCATCTTGAAGAGGCCGCGCAGCATGCACTGGGCGATGGGTGTGACGGCGAGCCCGTAGGTATCTTTGGCAAGGGTAACTTTGGCGCCGTGGATACGTTCGAGCGTCAACAGCCGCTCGCTCGAGAAGTCGTCATAGACGCGGGGAGCGCGGATGCCCTCGAAGCCCTGAAAGTTCGTGGTGAACTGGGCGATGCTCCGGCTCTCCGTACGGAAGTCGAGTTCGCGTCGGATGGCCCGGTCGAACTCGCCCATGATGCCCACCGGGTCCATGAGTTCGAGTTCCGGAATGGCGGCGGCAGCGCGCCGGGCGAGGAAGTGGAGGATGTTGAGGTCGCTCTCGATCTGCGCCTTGATGCGGACCCGCTGCACCTTGATGACGACATCTTCGCCCGTGCTTCGGAGCAGTCCGCAATGGACCTGCGCGATGCTGGCACTGGCGAGCGGCAGCTCCTCCAGCACCGAGAAGATCTCTTCGACCGGACGGCCGAGCTCCGACTCGATGACGGCGCGGACATCGGAAAAGGGCATCGCCGGGACATTGTCCTGCAGCTTTTCGAGCTCCTCGATGATGTCATCGGCGATGAGGTCGCCGCGGGTCGAGAGGATCTGCCCGAACTTCACGAAGGTGGGGCCGAGCTCCTCAATCACCATGCGGATGCGCTGCCCCCGCGTGAGATGAGGCGCGGGCTCGGGACCGCCCTCGACCGTGGTGGGGATGGCCTCCACCTCGGCGAGGTTGAGCCGCTGGACGACGGCTCCGAACCCGTGGCGTCCCAGCACGCGGAGGATTTCACGCATGCGGCCGAGGTCGTTGAGCGCGGTCTGAAATCCGCGGAGGTTGCGGTAGGCTCGGGAGAAGGCTGACATCGCCGCTACCTCAACTTCCAGGCCTGGCGGGAGACCCGCTGGACCAGCTGAACGATGGGGTCGGCCGTCCATTCGTAGGCGCTCTGAAAGCGGAGCACGGTCTGGCCGTCGCGGTCGACGAGATAACTCTCAGGGAGGAGTTCGGTGCCCCAGCGCTTGGCCGTGCCGCCGTCTGCGTCGCGGAGCACCGTGAAGTCTGTGGGCTTGTAGCCCTGCTCCTTGAGGAAGGCGCGCATGGCGGCCTCGTCTTCGTCCTGCGAGATGGCGACGATGTGGAAGGGGCGGTCTTTGAGCGAGCGCGCCAGTTCGAGCATCGAGGGGAACTCGCGGCGGCAGGGTTCGCACCAGCTGGCCCAGAAGTTGATGAGGACCACGCGGCCGCGGTGCTCAGCGAGGGTCCGGACGCGGCCGTCGAGGTCGGGCAGCGAGAAGGGGGGTGCGGGCCGGTCGACCATCTGCGCCCGGAGCTGCCGTGCGAGGCTGGTAGTGAGCGGGTCGTAGCGGTGGTCCTCCACACTGGCAGCCCAGCCGAGCGCCGCGACAGCGACGACGGCCAAGAGTGCGAGAATGAGGGTGCGGGGCTTCACGGAGCGGTTGCCACAAAGAGGTCTCTCGCCCGCCGGAGCGCCGAGAAGGTTCGCTCTTCCGGGTCGCGCAGGGTTGGGTCAAGGAGGTCAGCGTAGCGGGTTTTGAGGCGGGCTTCCACGCGGGGATCGGCAAAGCGGTGGAAGGGGTTGAAGGCGCGCTCCTCATCGAGGGTGGGGAGCCAGGGTCCATCTTCGCGGCGCCAGCTGCGGGCTGCGGTGAGGCGGGCTGCGAGCGCCTCGTCTTCGGGGAAGAGGTCGGCACAGAAGGCGAGGTTCTGCGAGGCGTAGTGATGGCCCGGCAGGATGCGCAGGTGGCCGGGCAGCGCGCTCATGCGACGGAAGGAGTCGAACAGGCTCGGCAGGTGGCCGCCTGCGCGGGTGTGGCCGCAGCCGCCGACGAACCAGAGGTCTCCCGAGGCGACGAACGAATCTGCGATGGCAATGAGGTGGTCGTCCGTGTGGCCGGGGGCGTAGCGAATCTCGAGGGGCTCCCCGCCGAGTTCGATGCGGTCGCCGTCGCGGAGCCCCACATCGTGGCGCGTCGGCCAGCGCGCTGCGACGGCCGGCGCCAGCACCTCGCAGCCGAGCGCTGCAACGACCTCATCGTTGCCGGCGATGTGATCGGGGTGACCGTGCGTCACCAGAATCCGGACCCGCGCGGGGTTGAGTTGCCGAACCGCTCTGATAGCAACGCCCGCGTCCACGGGATCGACCAAGATGGCATCTCCTCCATGATGAAGAAGGTAGAAGAAGTTGTCGGTCACGGTCGACGCGAGGGGCTGGAACTCCACGAAGGCTCCGACGGGCTGGAGGAGGAGGTCATCGAAGCGCGGGTCGGGCGAACGGCCGGGCCGGGCATCCCGTGGGAGGAGCGCTTCGAGGTGGAGCGCAACTACCATGGCTGGCGCATCGACCGCTACCTCGCAGAGAAGATGCATCGCGCGAGCCGGGCGCAGGCGGCGAACATCGTCAAGCATGGGCTCTGGCTCGATGAGCGCTGGGTGACCAAGCAGGGGGCGACCGTGCGGGCCGCGCAGGTGATTCGTATCCCGCGGCTCGAGTTTGCCGACCCGGCCACGCCCTCGTTGGACGAGGTGAGGGTGCTGCACGACGACGGCGCCGCCATCGTGCTCAACAAGCCGCCGGGCATGCTCATCCATCGAACGGCCAACGAGTCGACGCGGACGGTGGAGGCCTATGTGACCCGCCAGTGGCCGGCAGATCGCGTCGAAGCGGCCCATCGGCTCGACCGAGAGACCGCCGGCTGCGTGGCCTGTGGCCGCGGCTTCGATGCCATCCGCGACCTCCGCATGCGGTTCGCCGAGTCGGCGGCTGAGAAGCGCTACCAGGCCATCGTGGAGGACCGGCAGGGCCGCTGGCAGCCTGGCGCAAGGGCGACCATCGACACGCCGCTCGGCATGATGGGCACGAGCGTGGTGACCATCAAAATGGATGTCGGCCCCCTGCCCTGCCGGACCCACGTGCACTGCACGGAACGGCGCGGCGATTTTGCGCTGCTCGAGGTGGAGATTGAGCAGGGACGCCAGCACCAGATCCGCGCCCACCTCTGGCTGCAGGGCACCCCCATCGTGGGCGACAAGCTCTACGCGCTCGGCGACGACTTCTTCCTGGCCTGGATCAACGCGCCGGGCGCGCCAGAGCTGGTGGCGCAGCTGCCCATCAGGTGGCACGCGCTGGCCTGTGTCGGCCTTCGGTTTGAGCATGCGGGCGGGCAGGTTGCGGTTACCGCTCCGACGCCCGCGCACATGGCGGAGTTCTGGGCGGCCCTTCAGCCGTAGATGCGCTCTTCGGCCATCGCGTCGGCGACCGCGTGCGGGAGGCGGCCGGTGCTGGCAGCGCGCTCGAAGATGGTCGCCATCGTCTCGTAAACCGCGCTCACCTTCGCCTGCACCTCGGCGGCGTTGTAGCCCTCGGGCCGGTACTCGAAGGCGACGTTGATGAGGCCGCCCGAGTTGATGGCGTAGTCGGGCGCATAGAGGATGCCGCGGTCGGCGAGCGCCTGCCCGTGACGGGGCTCGGCGAGGACATTGTTGGCGGCGCCGGCGACGATGGCGCAGTTGAGCTGCGGCAGCGTGATGTCGTTGACGGGCGCACCGAGCGCGCAGGGGGCGAAGACATCGCAGGCGACCGCGTGGATAGACTCGGGCGATACCGCCGTGGCACCGAGTTCGCGTACGGCCCGGTCGAGGTTCTCGGCGTTGACGTCGGCCACGGTGAGGCGGGCGCCGCGCTCCACGAGCTCTTTGGCGAGGTAGTAGCCCACATGGCCGACGCCCTGGATGGCGACATGGATGCCGTCGACCGAGTCACGGCCAAGCTTGGCTGCCACGGCCGCTTCGATGCCGCGGCGGACACCGAAGGCGGTGAGCGGCGAGGGATCGCCCGAGCCGGCGGTGCTGCCGAGCGCGTGGCGCGTTACACGACGAACGGTGTCCATGTCTGCGGTACCCGTGCCGGAGTCTTCGCAGGTCACATAGGCCCCGCCGAGGGAGTCGACGGCGCGACCGAAGGCCTCGAAGAGGGCCTCGCGGTTGAACTCGCCTGCAGGCTTCATGATGACCGCCTTTCCGCCGCCGAGCGGAAGGCCTGCAACGGCCGCCTTGTAGGCCATGCCGCGGGCGAGGCGGATGGCGTCGAGCCAGGCGGCCTCGTCCGAGAGGTAGGAGACAAAGCGGGAGCCGCCGATGGCCGCGCCATGCCGTGTGTTGTGGATGGCGATGACGGAGCGGAGGCCGCTGCGCGGGTCGACGAAGACATGTGCGCTGCCGAATCCATGGGAGACGAGCGTGTCGAAGGAGATCATCGGAGCCTCGAGGGTTGAGCCGCGGCCTCCCGAAAGACGGGAACCACGTTGGGCGCCGCCGCTAGCCCCGCCGATGCGAGGCTGTAAAGCGTGGCCGTTGGCGCGCCGCGTTAGTGTTGAAGCTCACAACCGCATGTCTGGGGCTGTTGCGAGGCTTTGCTGCGGCAAAGGATTTAGAAGAATTCGGGTCGCCCGTGGGGCGCTACCACCGCCGCTCGAGTTCGACCCGGATCGACTTGGGCGATGTGGGGCAGACGGTCACGCAGAGGCCGCAGCCGATGCAGCTGCGCGGGTCGATGTAGGGGCGGCTTGCGTCGTCGCGGACGATGGCCTCGTCCCGGAGCGGGCAGGCGTTGAAGCAGCGGGAGCAGTTGCCGCCGAGCCAGGCGATGCAGGTGTCTTTCTCGAGGGTGGCGAGGCCCATGGAGGTCTCGTGCATCGGGATGACTTGGAGCGCGCCGGTCGGGCAGGCCTTCATACAGCGGGGGTCGAGGCAGACGACGCAGGGCTTGGTGTTGACGTCGAGGAAGGGGGTGCCCGCAGCCAGCCCGGCAGACTCGTCGAGCACCTTGATGGCATGGGGCGGACAGGCGTCGCTGCAGGCCCCGCAGCGGGTGCAGGCCATGAGGAAGTTCATCTCTCCGATTGCACCGGGAGGCCGCGAGACCAGCGGCAGCACCTTCTCGACGACCCCGGCGATGGCCGTTGCCAGCGCCTGCGTGCCGAGCTCCCGCATGCCCCCCGTGCCGAACCGGAGGAGCTCCTGGCGGCTGAGCGGCGTCTCGAGCATGGGCGCTGGCTTGGGGCTGTCAGATGGTTCGGACATGAGGGTCATCCCACGCACGCCGCAAAATGGCGCGGCCGCCGTAATAGCGGTATTGCCGACCTCCGCCAACCTGCCGTGGTCCACGATGCACCGCACGCTCCTTCAACGCCTCGTCCTGCGCCTCGTCGCGCTCGGGAGCTCCGTGTTCGCGGTGTTGCTGGCGGTCTTCATCATGCTGCGGCTCATTCCGGGCGACCCGGTCACGGCCATGCTCGGCGAGGAGAGCCGGACCGCCGACCGCGCCGCGCTCACCCACTGCCTCCGCCTCGACCTGCCGCTCCATCGCCAGTTCCTTGGCTTCCTCGGAGACATCGGTTCGGGCACGCTCGGACGCTACTGCGACGCCCCCGACCAGACCGTTGCCCACGAGATTCTGCAGGTCTTTCCCTACACCGTCGCGCTGGCCTGTACCGCCTTCCTGCTGGCCGCCACGGTCGGCATCGGCGCGGGTGTCTGGGCGGCCCGCCGCGCCGGCTCGGGGGTCGACCTCACGCTGCTCTCCGTCGGCATGATCGCGCTCTCGCTGCCGGCCTTCTGGGTAGGCCCGATGCTGTTGCTGCTCTTCGCGCAAACGCTCCGCTTCACGCCGCCGCCGGGCGATGCCTTCCTCGGTTGGACCGACCTCATCTTCCCCGCACTGGCGATTGCGCCGGCCATGGCGGCCCGACTCATGCGGACGACGCGGAGTTCCATGCTCGATGTGCTCTCGGCCCCCTTCATCACCGCGGCCAGAGCCCGGGGCGTGTCGGGGCTGCGGCTCTCGCTCAAACATGCGCTGGGGGCCGCGCTGGTCCCGGTGGTCTCGGTCGCCGGCCTGCAGCTCGGCGGGCTGCTCGCAGGCGCGATTGTCGTCGAAAAAATCTTCTCTCGGCCCGGTCTCGGCTCGCTCCTGCTCGATGGACTGTTTGCTCGCAACTACCCGCTCGTGCAGGGCTGCGTGCTGGTCATCGCCCTGCTCTTCGTGCTGTCGAACCTGCTGACCGATCTGGTCCATGCCGCGGTCGACCCGCGCATGCGGTCGGAGGGCGCGTAGCCATGCGCGGACGATCGCTCTACCTGCGGCTCGGCGGAGGCGTCTTCCTGATGCTCATCGCAGCAGCCCTGCTCGCGCCCATTGTGGCGCCCTTCGACCCATCCGCGGTCTCGCTCGCAGACCAGTTCGCCACCCCCTCGTGGCGCCACCCCTTCGGCGCTGACGAGAGCGGACGCGACCTTCTCATGCTCCTGCTCCACGGCACCCGCGTGGCGCTCGGCGTCAGCATCCCGACGGTCGCTCTCTCGGCCCTCATCGGCATCGGCGTTGGCGCGGTGGCCGGGCAGCGGGGTGGCCTCATCGACGGGCTGCTGCTCCGTGCCGTTGATGTGGCGCTCGCCTTCCCCGGCGTGCTCCTCAGCATCTTCCTCCTCTTCCTGCTCGGCAAGCCGAGCTACACGGGCGTGGTGCTCTCGCTGAGCCTCACGGGCTGGGCCAGCTTCGCCCGGATCACGCGGGCCGAGGTGATGCGGCAGCGCGGCATGAGCTACGCCGAGGCGGCGCGCGCGCTGGG
>CAIWGR010000609.1 GCA_903912275.1 uncultured delta proteobacterium | reverse complement strand
GCGCCGGTCTTGCCGACGGTACGGTCATCTCGAACCAGGCGACGATTGAGAGCCCCGATCTCGCGGCGGCCGTCCTTACCGACGACCCCGCAACCGCCACCGCCACAGACGCCACCACGCTCACCATCGTGAGCCAGCCCGACTTTGCTACCTCCACCAAGGAGGTCGTCTCGGTCTCGGGTGCCGCAGACTTCAAGCCGGGCGACGAGGTGCTCTACACCATCACGGTCATCAACACGGGCACCCAGGATGCGACCGATGTGACGGTGACGGATGCCGTCGATACGGCCTCGCTCACCTCGCTCGTCATCGCCAATGGCGGCACCGAGGCGGCCGGCACCATCAGCTGGACCCTGCCCACGCTTGCAGCGGGCGCCTCGACCCAGGTCGGCTTCCGCGCCACGCTCGCCTTCCCGCTCGCGGACGGCACCGTTGTGAGCAATCAGGCCTTCATCAGCACCGCCGCGGTTGCTGCGACACCCACCGACGACCCGACCACCGCAGACCTCGCAGACCCGACGGTCTTCACCGTCTCGTCGCAGCCCGACCTCTCCTTCAGCACCAAGAGCTTCGTCGACGCGAACGGACTTCCGGCGGTCCCGGGTGATGCGATCGACTACCTCATTGTTGTCATCAACAACGGCACGGCGCCCGCGACCAATGTGGTCGTGACCGACCTGATCAATGCAAACTTCGCCACGGTCGAACCTGGCACGGGCCTCTTTGATGCGGCGACCAGGACCTTGCGCTGGGACGCCACCACGGTTGCCGAGCTCGCATCGGTTGGCATCGGAGACGCCGCTGCAGTGCGCCTCACCTTCCGTGGCATCTTGGCTACCGCCATCGACAACGCCACCATCATCCCCAATCAGGCGCAGATCGCTTCGGACGAAGGAAACTTCCTCTCCGATGACCCGACCACGACGGCCACCGGCGACACCACCAACTTCCAGATCGTCTCGGGCGCCGACTTCGGCAGCTCGATCAAGCTGGTGAGCGCCCCGGGCCCGCTCGGCTACCGCCCCGGCGACACCGTCACCTACTCCATCCGCGTCTCCAACACGGGCACCGCCGCGGCGCGCGCAGCCGTTGTGACCGATGCGCTTCCCGCCAACCTCACCTTCGTATCGGCGACGCAGGGTGGCCTGCTCCGCGGTGGCATCGTTACCTGGAATGGCACGACCACGCCCGCTTTGAACGCCCTCGCCGTCGGTGGCGCGGTCGACCTTCAGGTCGTCGCGCAGATCAACGCCAACCTCGCCAACGGTACCGTCATCGCCAACCAGGTGCAGATGACGGCTACCGGCTTCGCCGCGCCGCAGCTTACCGACGACCCGACCACCACCGTGGCCGACGACGCTACGGCCTTCACCGTCACCTCGGCGGCCAATCTCTCGACGAGCACCAAGGCGGTCCTGGACGAGGATGGCGATGGCGTCTTCGAGCCGGGCGACACCGTGCTCTACTCCATCGTGGTAACCAACTCGGGTGACGCGCCGGCTACCAATGTAGTGGTGCGGGACCCGGTCTCGCTTGCGACGCTCGACAACATCACGGTGCTCGACGGCGGCACCTTCGCGACCGACACCATCACCTGGAGCGGGGCGACCACGCCTGCCCTCGCGAGCGTTGCTGCAGGCCCCGCGGGTGCTGTCACGGTGCGCTTCCGCGCCCGCATCAAGGCCGGAACGGTCAATGCGACCGCGATCTCGAACCAGGCCTTCATCGCCGCCGACGGTACCGCGGAGGTGCCCACCGACGATGCCGCCAACGGACTTGGCGACGACAACGCCACCACCTTCAATGTGGTCGCACAGCCCCGCCTCGACACCGCCACCAAGACCGTCACCGACCTCAACGGCGGCGCGGTGCAGGAGGGCGATGTTGTCCAGTACACCATCGCGATCTCGAACACAGGCACCGAGCCGGCGCAGGGCGTCGTGGTCAGCGATCCCATCCCGGCGCAGCTCACCGATGTGACGGTGGTCGGCGGTGCGCTGGTTGGCTCTGCAGCGGAGTGGACCGTGGGCACGCTCGCTCCCGGAGACAGCCGCACCTTCACCCTTCGCGCCACCATCCGGCCGGGCCTCACCGATGGCACGGTCATCTCGAACCAGGCCTTCGTTGCCTCGACAGGGTTCGCGCCCGAGGTGACCGACAATCCGGTCACCCCCACGGCCGACGACGCAACGACCATCATTGTCGACGCCTTCGGCGACCTCAGTGGCTCCGAGAAGACCGTCGAAGACCTCAACGGCGGCTTCATCGAGCCCGGTGACACCCTCCGCTACACCATCAACGTGCGCAACGGCGGCCTGGCTGCGGCAGAGCGGGTGGTTGTCACCGACGCGCTTCCGCCTGAACTTGCGCTCGGTGCTGTGATCTCGGACGGCGGACGCATCGCCGCCGGAACGGTCACCTGGAATGCGGCCACCACCCCAGCCCTGGCCAGCATCGCGGTCGGAGGTCAGGTGCCGCTCACCGTGCAGGTCACCGTGCCCGACACGGCGGTCAGCGGAACCATCTACAGCAACCAGGCTTCGCTCACCGATGCGAGCGGCCGCACCGCTGTCACCGACGACCCGGCCACCCCCACGGCCGACGACGCCACCCTTGTTACCGTGTTCTATCCCGAACTGGGCCTCGCGACCAAGTCGGTCGTTGACCTCAATGGCGAGAATGTCGAGCCGCTCGATCGGCTTGAGTACACCATCGCCTTTGGCGCTGGCACCGGACCTGCGCTCACCAACGTGCTCGTCACCGACCTCGTCGATGGCCTCCTGACGGACATCGCTGTCGGGCAGGGCGGAACCTTCGACGAGGCCACCCGCACCGTCAGCTGGAGCGCCGCGACCACAGCCGAACTCGGCCGTGTCGACACGGGCGGCCGCGTGGCGCTCACCTTCCAAGCCACCGTCGCAGCCAACGCGCCCGACGCCACGCTGCTCCTTAACCAGGCCATTCTCGCCGCCGTCGAGGTGCCCAGCGGCACCCTCTCCGACGACCCGGCGACCGAAGAGGCCGACGACCCGACCGCAGTGCTCATCGTCGCTCCGGCCAAGACCGACCTCGGCGCCACCACCAAGATTGCGACCGACCTCAACGGTGGTCTCCTCGAGCCCGGTGATCGCGTTGCCTACCTTGTGACCATTCCGAACGCCGGCCCCGGACGCTCGGTCGGTGGTCTCCTCATCGACCCATCGCCCACCTTCGGCGCGCTCGTCGCCGGCTCCGTTCAGGTGAACGGCGTGGCCGTCGCCGATGGCGCCGCCCTCCTTGCAACCGGACTGCCGCTTCCCCCGATCGATGCCGGGGCGCAGGCCACTGTCGCCTTTGAGGTCACGGTGTCGGCGGACGCTCCCATCGGCGGCCTCCTCTCCAACAGCGCACTGGTCAGCGATCGGACCGGCATCGTCTGGCGCTCCGACGACCCGGCCACCCCCGAGTTCGACGACCCGACCGACCTGGTTATCGGCGAAGGCGTCGACCTCTCGCGCAGCATCAAGGCCTTCACCCTGCGGGATGCCGACGGCGACGGCCAGGCCGATGTGGGCGAGGTCGTTCACTACGTCATCGGCCTCATCAACCGGGGCAACATCGCCGCGACCAACGTGGTACTGAGCGACCTCCTGCCGGCCAACCTTGCCTACGTTGCAGGGAGCCTCAAGCTCGACACGGTCGCCGCCACCGACGCAGCAGATGGCGACTTCGGCAGCGTCGCGGAGACAGACCTCGAAGTCACCGTCGGCCGTCTCGAGGCCGGCGACACCCGCGCGATCGAGTTCGACGCAACCATCCTCGCCGGCCCCACCGTGGTGAACCAGGCGAGCATCAACAGCGACCAGGTCCGTCTGCTCACGGACGACGACGGCAACCCTGCCAACGGCATCTCTCCCACCGTCGTGATCGTCGGCGCGCCCCTGCAGGACGGTGCCCTGCGCAAGACCGTATCGGACGCCAACGGCGGCCTCGTCGAGCCCGGCGATACCCTCGTCTACACCATCAACTGGCGCGCCTCAGGCAGCAAGGTGCTCAGCGTCGCTGTCACCGACAGCCTCACCGGCCCGGCGGTCTACGGCGCAGTCCTCACCTCCGACGCCGACACGCTGGTCACCCTCGGCCTGCCCTCCAGCAGCATCACCTTCCCAGGGCTGCAGGCCCGCGAAGAGCGGACCGTTGTCTATGCCGTCCAAGTCGGTGCCGATGCGCAGGTCGGCGACCTGGTCTGCAACAGGCTCGCTGCGGAGGCCGTAACCGCGCCCGACCCGGTCTGCGTCACCGTTGGTGGCGAGGTCGGTGTCGCCGCCGTCTCCGGCACCCTCTTCTACGAACCCGGTGAGACCGACGGCCTCTTCGGCGAAGGCGACGAAGCGCTCCCCGGCTATGTGGCCGAGCTGGAGCCTCGTGCCGGCGGAACAGGTGTGATCCGTCGCGCCGTCGCGGATGCGGAAGGAAAATTCGACTTCGGCTCCGTCCCGGCCGGCTCCTACAGCATCGGCGTCTTTGCAGAGGGCGGCTCCGCTGCCGGCACGGGCCGGCTCGGTGACCGAGACGTCGACCTCGCCAACGGCGGAGCCTTCGTCGACGGCCTCGCCGCTTCGCCGATGGGCGTCCTCTACGGCGCCAAGACGCTGGCACCCGCCTCGGGCCAGCAGATGTTCCTCTACTACTCAGACGACGAGCCCGACTCGCTTCTGGCCGGCCGCAAGATCGACCCCGCACTCCTCGGCCATCCGTCGCAGCAGGGCCAGCGCGTCGGCGCGCGCGGCTTCTACCGGTTCGACCCGCCGACGGGTCACCTTTACCGCATCGAAGTAGCGACCTCGGGCACCAACACGGCCTTCCCCTCCGAGATTTTCCCGCCCGTGCGGGAGGCGCTTGTCGTTCAGGCGCCCGTGCAGGTTGTGGCCGGGTCCGACCCCGCCACCCTCGACGATGCCTCGCGCAAGTACCACACGCTCCTCGACTGGCGCAGCAACGAGGGCGCGGTCACCCGCAACCACCTCCCGCTCGACCCCTCCGACAGCCGCATCGAACTCACCAAGCGGGCCGACCGCGTCTCGGCCTATGTCGGCGGCATCGTCACCTACACGCTGCGTGTCATCAATCGGTCCAACACCGACATCACCTACGCGCCCGCGCTCCGTCAGGGCGGCGGTATCCTCCACGACACCCCGCCCGCCGGCTTCCGGCTCGTGGCGCGGAGCCCCCACTGGACGCTCCGCCGCCAGGACGGTCGCGTGGTCGAGACGGCCGAAGCCAGCGTTACGGGCGAACGGCTCCTCGACTTCGGTCGCAAGGCCTCTGACGGCCTGCAGGCCCCCTTCGACCTCCCCGCCGGCGGCGAACTCGAGCTCAAGTACCAGATGGTCATCGGCAGCTCGATCGAGCCCGGTCGCATCTACAAGAACGAGGCTGTCTTCCGGTCGGGCGACGGCGCCACCGCGCTGTCGAACAGCGACCGCGCTGAGCTCCGCATCGACTTCGACCCCGTCTTCGATGAGGGAGATCTGCTCGGTAAGGTCTTCTGCGACACCGACGGCGACGGACGGCAGCAGGAGGGCGAGTTCGGCATCTGGTCGGCCCGCCTCTTCCTCGACACCGGCAGCTATGTCGACGCCGACCGCGAAGGCCGCTTCCACTTCGGCGAGATCCTCCCCGGCCTCCATCTCGTCAAGCTCGACACCGCCACGCTGCCGCCGGGCAGCAGCCTGACGACCGATGAGCGCCGCCTCTTCAATGTCACCCGCGGCACGCCCAGCGTCATCAACTTTGGCGTCACCTGCGCCGAGAATTTTGTCGGACCCACCGCCGTCGAGCCGGGCGAGGCCACCCGCGCCATGGCGGAGAAGATGGCCCAGGCCCGCTTCTTCCAGGTCGTTGCGACCACCAAGCCGCCCCGCGTCACCATCGACGGTCAGCCGCTGCCCACGCTCGACGCATCGCTCGCGCTCTCGCTCGGCCGCTCCCGCTCCGGACAGTCGGGCAGCAGCCGCGGCGACGGTGGCGCCATCATCGTCCGATGGGATGACACCGTCATCGACACCGCCCTCAACTTCCGCCTCTCGAGCAGCAACGAAGCCAACCGCTGGGTCCTCGAGGTCGTCGAGCTGGAGACAGGCCTCGTCGTCTGGCAGTCCTCCAAGGATGGCAAGCCGCCCGCGTCGCTCGACTGGGACGGCACCGATGGCAACGGCAACACGCTCCTCGCGGCGCGGCGCGCCTACGAGGCCCGCTTCCGCGTCTTCGAGGGCAACCGTCGCATGACCGAGGCCCCCGCGATGCCCTTCCTCGTCGCCGGCCAGTCCATCCGTTACCTGGTCGACCAGAAGTTCCAGGGCACCGTCTCCGCCAAGGGCCGGCTGCCGGAGGCCTTCCGCAAGATGGCCAAGGAGCTCGCACCCCGCCTGCTCTCCACTGGGCCCAACCCCATCCGCGTCGAGGTCCACCTCGACGACGATCCGGACAAGGAAGACGAGCAGGCGCAGTCCACCGCGATGGCGCAGAACATCGTGAAGTACCTCACCACCGACCTCAAGCTGCCCAAGGACCGCGTCACCTTTGAGGCCTTCGGCGCCACCAAGCCTATCTATCCCAACATCGGCGACCGCCCCCGTGAGATCAATCGGCGCATCATGCTTCGCGTCCGCGATCCCGCGCCCGCGCCCGTTGAGGTGTCGCTTCCCGCCCGTCCCGCACCGGTCGCTGAAGTCATCGTCAACCGGCGCTCGGTCGCACGCGGTGCCGCCGCAGCATTCACAGACAAGCTGCCCAAGCCGGTCGACGGCATTGTGGTGGTCACGCTCCGCGGAGACGACGGCTCCGTCCGATCCTCCAGCGCCAGGGTCCGCGATCCCCTCGCCGCCTCCTCCATCGCCACGCCCGCCTTCCCGAGCGTCCCCCTGGAGGTCGACTTGACCGCCGGTCGCATCAAGCTGGGCTCCGCCTCCGTCACCATCGACGGGCTGGGGCTCAAGGTCGACGCCGCCGAGAAGACCGCTGTCCTCCGCGGCGGCAAGGTTGAGCCTGCCATCGCTGCCACCGTTGTCGGCATCCCGACAGAGGTCGCCTCCTGGCGCGCCGAGATCGCCGATGAGTTCGGTGATGTCATCTACGAGAAGTCGGGTGACGGTGCGCCGTCGGCCTCCTTCGGATGGAATGGCGAGACCACGGTTGCAGGAGCATCGGTCTCCGTCGGCGAGTACGATCTCCGCCTCTTTGTGAAGCGGAAGAACGGCGCCCAGATTGCCTCGACTCCGCTTCGTGTCGGCCTCTTCGACGGCAGCAGCCGCGCCTCTGCCCGCAAGGTTGCCGCAGCCGAGCCTGTTGCCGCGCAGGTCCGCGTCAACGGCAAGCGCCTCACGGGTACCACCAAGTTCACCTCCACTGTCGAGGCCGCGACCGGCATGACGGTCTGGGTCGACCTCCTCACAGCCGACAACGCCCGCGCGCTCGTCCCGGTTGTGGTTCCCGCCGGCTTCGATGCAACGGTGAAGGGCGCTACCACGCTCGCCCCCTATGTCATTCAGGCTGTCACCCTGAGCGAGGGCAGCGGCGCCGAGGCGGTTCCTGCCGCGCCCGCAGGAACGCCCGCACCTGCAGCAGCACCCGCAGGAACGCCCGCGCCCGCAGCAGCCCCCGCAGCAGCCCCCGCAGCAGCCCCCGCGGTCGCACCTGCGGCAGCGCCTGCCTCGCCTGCAGCAACGCCTGCAGCCAACCCCTTCGCGCCCCTTCCGGGCGGCGCGTCGCTTCTGCTGCGCCCGCTTCAGTTCCCCACCTTCACCTTCCTGCCCGCGCCGCTCTCGGCGCAGGTTGGGGCGCTCACCACGCCGCCCGAGGCCTTCGACGAGCTCGCCGGCTTCTACTGGAACGCCTTCAACACGGCGCTCGACTCCGAAGAGGGCGCAGACCTCGCAGTGCTGCTCGCCAACTCACCGGCGAGCGACCTCCAGGTCGACCTGCCTGCCGAAGGGCTGATTGTTGAGAGCGAGCAGATCGTCGTTCGCGGCCGCACCGATGTCCGCAACACGCTGACGGTCAATGGTGCTGCAGTCACGCTCGACGAGACGGGCGCCTTCGAGATCGTCGTGCCCATCCCGGCCGGCGAGAGCACGCTGCTCTTCGAGGCCACCGACGAGGGCGGCAATGTAGGCCGGCTCTCCTGGCCTGTGCGCGGCGCCACCTCGCGCTTCTTCGTCATGGCGCTCGCCGACACCGCGATCGGCACCACCGATGCCCGCATCGAAGGCAGCAACGAAGATAACGCCTTCACCACCGACGGCGGCATGCAGGTCTACGGACAGGGCCGCGTCTACCTCAAGGGCTACGTCCGCGGCAGCGAACTCCTCGGCGACTTCGCCAAGCGGCTTGATGTCACCGCCCATGCCGACACCGGCAAGCGCAGCCAGTTTGAGTCCTTCGTCAACGAGGTCATCGAGCCCGAGCGCTCCTACCCCGTCTATGGAGACGGCTCCGAGGCGGTCGCCGATGTGAAGGGCCGCGGCAAGGTCTACATCCTCGTCGAAGCCGACAAGAGCCGCGCTGTGCTCGGCAGCTTCCGCACCGGCATGAGCGGCCTTGAACTCTTCAAGTATGACCGCGCCCTCTACGGCGGCCAGCTCGTCGTCGACCACAAGACCGAGGTCACCCACACCGAGCTCCGCACCCATGTGGCGAGCGACGACCAGTCGCTTGTCCACACCTTCAACCTCCTCCGCGGTACCGGTGGCTCGGTCTACTACCTGGAGAATCGCGCACTCCTTGAAGGCAGCGAGCGGGTCACACTCGTGGTCCGCGACGCCACCTCGGGCGTCGAGCTCCTCCGCATCCCGCAGTCCCGCAACACGGACTATACCATCCGCTACGGCGAAGGTCGCATCGTCTTCCGCCGTCCGCTCCCCTCGGTGGTCGACGCCGCCACCGCCTTCAACGGCTACCAGTCCACCCGCTCCACGCTCGTTGGAAACCCGCTCTATGTCGAGGTCGCCTACGACCACGAGAACGGCAGCTCTGCGGGCGATACCTCTGCCGGTGTCCAAGGTCGCGAGACCCTCTGGGATACCGTCACCGTGGGTGGCGGACTGGTCCAGGAGAACCGTCTCTCAGGCCAGGACTACAAGCTCTGGGGCGCTGAGCTCGGCATCGGCAAGACGCAGACCACCCGCCTCGATGTCGAGTATGCGGAGAGCGAGGCACAGGACACCTCGACGAGCTACAGCGACGATGGCGGCCTCCGCTTCCGCCCGCTCCGGCTTGCCAGCAGCGATGACGCATCGGGCAGCGCGATGACCGTTCGCGGTCGCTTCGAACTGGCCGACGTGATGGACCTCGGACGCGACCGCGTCTGGAGCACCGAGGTGAGCTACCGCAACCAGGATCGCGGCTTCTTCTCCAATGGCTCGCTGCTCACGCAGGGCGAAGAGAAGACCGGTCTCGCCACCACGTGGCTCATCAACGATCGCCACCAGTTTGGGATCAAGGCCGACAAGATCGATGCCATCGTCGAGGACCTCACCACGGTCGATCTCAGCGACACCATCCGGCTCTCGCACAGCACCACGACGGCGCAGTACGAGTTCAACGACGAGGGCGTCGGCATGCAGCTCGGCTACGAGCACAACACGAACGACGACCCGCGGCTCGCGGCACCGACCTCGACCGACATCGCCAAGGCGGGCCTCGGCTTCAAGTTCGACGACGACTTCCGCGTCGGCGTCGAGCAGGAGATCATCGTCGCTGGCGACGACACCCGCCTCATTCGCGGCGCCGACCTCTCCACAGAGACCCGCTTCGACGACCGGTTCGTTTCGACGCTCTCGGCCGGCTACCAGGTGACCGATTCGACGGAGGTCTCGGCCACCGAGCGCTTCCGTTACTCGGGTGAGAACGCCACCTCAGTCGGCCTTCGCACCGAGACTGCCGACGACACCACGGTCTATGTGCAGCAGCGCATGACCAACTACCGCGACAACCACGGCGCTGCGACCAGCACCGTCGTCGGTGGCGAGCAGAAGTTCGGCGAGGACGCGGGTGGCCGCGCCTATACCGAGATCCAGAACAACGGTGGCATCGGTGTCGACCGCCAGTCGGCGCTCGTCGGCCTTGGCCGCACCTGGAAGGTCACCGACGGCCTCTCGCTCGACCTCGCCTACGAGCGGAGCCAGACGCTCATCGGTCGTGCCAACGAGAGCGACCATACCCGCGATGCAGGCAGCATCGGCTGGCAGTGGAAGAAGGGCGACGACCTCACGCTCAACGGCCTCGCCGAGCTCCGCCTCGAGAGTGCATCGCTTGGCTACACGGGCGCCACTCCCTGCCTTGCGACCTCCACCGGTAGCAACCCCGATAATTGCCGCGATGCCCTCACTTCGCTCGGCGATCGCCAGCAGCTCACGCTCATGAACACGGCCACCTACAAGCTTGACCAGGACTGGACCCTCTTCGGCCGTTTCGACCTGGTCACCACCGAGAACACCACGCTCCATCTCGAGGAGTCGCGCGATGTGGAGACGGGCGTCGGCGCAGCCTACCGCCCCGTCGATACCGACTGGCTCAACCTGCTCTTCCGCTACACCTACCTCGACGAGATTGCGCCCTACGGGCTGGATCTCGGCATGCAGTCGCGCGAGTCGAGCCATGTCTTCAGCGTCTCGCCCATCCTCGAGCTTCCGTGGAACCTGCAGTTCGTGGAGAAGGTTGCGCTGCGGAACATCCACCTCGAGGTCGAGGACCTGCCGGCAGCCGACAACACCATGACGCTCTGGGTGAACCGGCTGAACTACCACATCGTGGAGAAGTGGGATGCTGGCGTCGAATACCGCCTGCTTCACCAGAGCCTGACGAAGGACTGGCAGCAGGGCACCCTGCTCGAGCTCAACTACATCATCGCCACCTATGTGCGGCTCGGTGTCGGCTACAACTTTACGAAGTTCGCCGAGGATGAGCTGGGCGACTTCAACCGCGACAGCAGCGGCGTCTTCTTCCGGGTGACGGCGCAGTACTAGCGCTGCGACGGGAACTGTTTCGTCGGGCCGTCCGGCCGCCTCGCAGGGGGTGGCTGGGCGGCCCGGGTCGTTTTGGGCTGTGGTATCCAGCCAGCAGGAGTCGAAAAGATCGGCCGCGACCTGCAGGATGGGTGGTCGTCGCGCAGATTGTGGGCTGGAGATCCACTTTTTGCCACTTCGCGATCTTCGACGGTTTCCATCATCTAATCTGTTGAAATCGATGCAGGATGCTGTCGTTTCTCCCGTTGTTCCACAGGCTCTCCACAGTTCTCCCCAGCCGGGGAGGCGATGTGGAAAGAGCGGGCGAAAGGGGCCGTGTTTCGGACGGTTGGCGGCGAGAGTTGGCCGCAAGTCTTTGTGGATTGGTTGGTTTAGCTCGATCGTGCGCATGGTTGGATCGTGATTGACAACCTGCCGGAAAGCAGAGGATAAGTGGCGGTCAGTGGGATTTTGTGGATCCCCACCTGCAGAGGCTTTTCATGCGGCTTTACGGCACCGAACAGACGACGATGGACGACAAGGGCCGCACGGCCTTTCCGACCCGTTTTCGCGACGCCGTTCAGAAGATCTACGAGGCCAACGGCTTGGTTGGCGCCGCTCCGACGCTGATGCTGGTGCCCTGGTTCGATGACGGCTGTCTGCGGGCCTACCCGCTGCCTGTGTTCGAGCGGAAGGTGGCGCAGTTTGAGCAGGCGCTGGCGAACGAGAGCGCCTTTGAGCGCGGCCGCAATGAGAGCTGGCTTGTACGCGCCCTCTACGGCGATGCGCGCGAGATCACGCCTGATGGTGCGGGGCGCGTGCTGCTGGTCGCCGAGATCCGCGAGCCGGCTCGGTTGGAGCGCGAGGTGATGTGGAAGGGGCTGCTCGACTGCATCGAGATTTGGAATCCGCAGATCTACCGCGAGGCGATGTCGCTGCATGCGCCGACGGCGCGCGGTGTGCTTGCGAGCTACGGACCCCCACCGGGCCCCGCTGCCGTCGCGCCTGTGGCGGCTGTCTCTCCTTCGACCGGGAGCGGTGAAGGATCATGACGGAATCAGGGGGCACCTTCTCCCACCGGCCTGTTCTGCTCGACGAAGTGTTGGGGCTGACGGGACGGGATGGGGAACGATTTTGGGTGGACTGCACCCTTGGCGGCGCGGGCCATGCGATGGCGATTCTGGAGCGGGCCGGCGACCAGGCGCGGCTGCTCGGACTCGATCGCGACGATTCCGCCATTGCAGCTGCCACGGCCCGTCTCGAAGCCGTAGCAGGCGACCGCGCCATCGTGGTCAGGTCGCGCTTCTCGCAGGTGGATGAGGTTGTGCAGGAGCGCCAGTACGGCCGCCTCGTGCGCGGCCGCTACCGGGTGGATGGCCTCATCGCCGACATCGGCGTCTCATCGGAGCAGATTGACCGGGCGGAGCGTGGCTTCTCCTATGGCAGGCCCGGCCCGCTCGACATGCGCATGGGCAGCGAGGGCGAGACGGCCCGCGAGCTCATCGAGCGGCTGAGCGTGAACGATCTTGCGACGCTGCTCTGGCGCTACGGCGAGGTGCCGCGCGCGGTGCGCGTTGCAGCTGCCATGAAGGAGGCGCTCGCTGCGGGCGAGGCCGAGACGACGACCGAGTTGGCGCGGGCGATCGAGAAGGCGGTTGGCAGCGGCGCGAAGCGGAGCCACAACCCCGCCACGCTCCCCTTTCAGGCGCTCCGGATTGCCGTCAACGACGAGCTAGGCGAGCTCGAGCGGCTCCTCGACCAACTCCCCGAGCTGCTCGACATGGGCGGCGTCGGCATTCTCATCACCTTTCATTCGCTCGAAGATCGCATGGTCAAGCAGCGGTTCGCCGAACTCACGCAGGGGCCGGTCCTGCCGCGCGGACTTCCGATCACGGGCGGTCGCCGCGCCAACTTCGAACTGGCCGAGCGGGGCGCCGGGGCGACGGAGCGGGAGAAGGGCGAAAACTCTCGCGCACGCAGTGCGCGCATTCGGGCGATTCGCCGGATCGCGTGGGAGGCCTAACGCTATGTCGCAGCAACCATCCAACAGGGCGCCCAAACTCGTGGGCAACGCAGACCTCCTCTGGGTTGCCGTCATTGTCGGTGGCTCCGCGCTCTTCATCGGCATCATGCTCAAGCAGCTGCACTTGGAGTTCGACACGCTGCGGCTTGCGCACGAGCACTCGGATGCGGCCTTGGAGATTCGCCGCTTGGAGGAGGAGGGCCGTCGGCTCGACCTCGAGGCACCCGTCCGCAGCAGCGAATCGGACTCGAGCCGCAAGGCCGCCGAGGGCATGGGGCTCGGTCCTGCAAAGCCGGCGCAGGTCATCAAAGTGAAGGGGCCCTGAGATGCGCGAGACCGTAGCAAAGCGCATCCACCAGACGGTGCTCGTACTTGTCTTCATCTTCCTGGCGGTGACGCTCCGGGCCTATTGGATTCAGATTGTCTGCTCCGACGATTTCCTCGCGCGTGGCGACTGGCGCAGCGAGACGAAGACCCGCTTTCAGGCAGCGCGCGGCGCCATCCTGGACCGCAATGGCCGCGAGCTCGCAGAGAGTGTGCTCGCGCCAACGCTGGCCTTTGATGCCCGCCATTTCTTCGCCAACGAGGTGGTCGCCAAAGCGCTCGACTCCAAGGGGAACTACCGGTGCGGCCGAGCCGATGACGAAGCCAAGACGCTCGACCTGATGCGCGATGGCGAACCGGCCTGCGTGGCCGACATGCGCGCCCAGTTGAAGAAGCTGGAGGGCTACGACGCAGCCCGCTTCACCGCCTGGTCCCAGTCCGATCCCGCACAGCTCCCGCGCTATGTGGTCATGGAGCGCCGCACCTCGCCCAAGCGGGCAAAGGAGATCTCCGACGCGCTGCAGGCCAAGACCATCAGCGCGCTGATCGCTACCCCCGAATACCGCCGGATCTACCCCTACCGGAGCCTCGCCGGGCGGACGATCGGCACCATCCAAGGCGACGGTGTCGAGGGGCAGTCGGGCGTCGAACGCCGCTACAACCGCGACCTGAGCGGAAAGTTCATCGAGTACCCCGTCGGCCGTGACGTCGCACGCCGCACCTACCTGCTCGGCGACATGCCAGACATGGACGCGGCGCGCGGCTCCGATGTGGTTCTCTCCATCGACATGCCGCTTCAGCAGTTTGTGGAGGAGGCGCTCGCCTCGACCATCGAGAAGTTCGGCGCCGCCAACGGCATCGTGATTGTCTCGCATGTGCCCACGGGCGAGCTTCGTGCCCTCGCCTCGTGGCCGCCCTTCGACCCGAACATCGCCAACACCTACCCGACGGAGGCTTGGCTCGATCCGGTGATCGGCAACGTCTTCGAGCCCGGCTCAACCGCCAAGATCGTGACCGTCGCGGCCGCCATCGACAAAGGACTGGTGACGCCCGACACGCTCATCGATTGCAGCATGGGCTCCTATCACATCGGCGGCCACACGGTGAAAGACACCCACGAGGCGGGCGTCATCCCCGTCTGGGAGGTCATTCAGTACAGCTCCAACATCGGCTCGCTCAAGATGGGGCTCAAGCTCGACCAGAAGGACCACTACGACTACCTCCGCGCCTTTGGTTTCGGCCTCAATACGGGGCTCGGCCTCGGTGGCGAATCGGGCGGCATTTTGCGCGCCCCGCCCTGGCGTGAGGTGGAGCACGCGACCTTCTCCTACGGGTATGGATTCTCTGCCTCGCCGCTGCAGATCAACCTCGCCACCGCTGCCATCGCCAATGGCGGCCGGCTCATGCGGCCCATGCTCGTCAAGGAGCTCCGCTCCCACCAGGGCGCACCGCGCGTCATCGCGCCCGAGGTCCGCACGCAGGCCGTGACTGAGGAGACCGCGATGAAGGTGTCGCTCATGCTCGAGACCGTCACGAGCGAGGCGGGCACCGGCACCAATGCCCGCGTCCCCGGCTTCCGGGTCGCGGGTAAGACGGGAACCGCCAAGCTCTTCAGCAACAAGACGGGCCAGTATGAGAACGAGTACCTGGCCAGCTTCACGGGCTACTTGCCGGTCGACCAGCCTGAGTTTGCCATCACCGTCATGATCCTGCGCCCCGACAAGAGCAAAGGCTACTACGGTGGCGTTGTGGCAGCGCCGCTCTTCCGTGAGGTCGCCTCCCAGGCGCTTGTCATGGCGAACATCTTCCCGGCTGATCACGAGGGGAGCGGGTCGGGCGCCGGCCACCGCGTCGATGAGGAGTCGGGCATCGGACGGATTCGCGCGGCGGTGCCGTCGAAGGCCTCTGCGGCGGCCGTCGAGGAGGAGTCCGAGGGCGATCCCACTGCCTCTGCGGCCACCTCGGACCCTGCAGAGCGGACCGTTCCGAAGCTCCTTGGCATGAGCGCCTCGCAGGCCATCCAGCAGCTGGCAGCGATGCAACTTGAGCCACGCCTCGAGGGGCGCGGACGGGTGGTCGGCCAAGAGCCTTCGCCAGGTGAGCCTGTCGCTGCGGGCGCCTTTGTGACGCTCAAACTGGGCGACCCGCTGCTGGCGGAGCCTACGGAGTCTGCAGCGAAGCCCGCAAAGGGCGGGGCACCCGCGCCGCCAGCCCCGGCAGCACCTGCGCCTGCCGCACCTGCGGCGGCTGTTCCCGCTGCCCCGGCAAAGCAGGCAGCGCCGGCCAAGCCTGCAGCGCCCGCGAAGGCCTCGGCGCCTGCAGCCCCCAAGGGAGGGACGCATGCTCCTCACTGAGCTGCAGCGCGGGCTCCGCATGGAGCAGCTCACGCCGGGAAACCCGGCGGTGCTGCATCTAACCCACGACTCGCGAGAGGTTGTGGCTGGGAGCCTGTTTGTGGCCCGCGTCGGCGCCCGCGTCGACGGCCATGCGCGCATCGAAGAGGCGGTGGCACGCGGCGCCGTTGCGGTCGTCGGCACCCGGCGAGAGGCACTTGCCGGTCTGTCGGTCCCCGCGCTGCGGGTGAGCGAAGAGGGAGAGCGCTGGGTAGGCGAGCTGGCGGCGGCCTTCTACGGCAACCCCTTCGACCGGCTGACTGTTATCGGCGTCACGGGTACCAACGGCAAGACCACCACGGCCTGCATGGTCCAGCGCATGCTCGATGCGGTTGGCCTTCCTTGCGGCTATCTCGGCACGATCGGGTATCGCTTTGGCAGCGAGGAGCTTGCGGCCGCCAACACAACGCCCGATGGCCTGCTGCTGCACAAGATTGCTGCGGGCTGGCTCGCAGGCGGAGCCCGGGCGATCGTGATGGAGGTTTCGAGCCACGGCCTTGCGCTGGGGCGGGTTGGCGGCGTTCATTTTGACCTCACGGGCTTCACCAACCTCACGCCGGACCACCTCGATTTTCATGGCGACATGGAGTCCTACTTCGCCGCCAAGCGCTCGCTCTTTGTCGAGGAGCGGATGCGTTCCGTGGCCGCGGGAAAGAGGCCTCGTGGCTTTGTCTGCGCGGTCGACGGATATGCTAATCGCCTGCTGGCGCTCGAAGGTGCCGAGCTGCTCGCGCTTGTCGCATCGGATACCGACAGCGGCGCAGACGGAAGCTACTGGACGGCCGCGGCGCCGAGCCTGCTTGGGCAGCCCTTCGGCCTTCGTATCGCGGGCCAGGTTGCTACGGGACGGCTCCCCATGCCGGGCGCCTACAACCTGGCCAACGCGGCCCTTGCGGTGGCGCTCGCCCAGGCAGCGAGCGGTGCGCCGCTGCAGTCGATCGTGGCCGCGCTCGACGACTTTGCCGGCGTGCCTGGCCGGTTCGAGCTGGTCGCCCGTCCTCGCGCTGGCGAGCCGGCCATCTATCGCGACTATGCCCATACGCCGGATGCGGTCGATCGCGCAGCCTCGCTGCTCGCAGCCTCTGCCACGGCCGCCTCTGTGATCGTGCTGGGTTGCGGCGGCGACCGCGACCGTATCAAGCGCGCCCCCATGCTCGCTGCGGCGCTGCGTCACCTGCCGGCCGTGGTTGTGACGAGCGACAACCCGCGGAGTGAGTCTGCCGCCGTCATCGCCGGCGAGATGTGCGAGGGGCTCTCACTGCCCGATGGGCGGGTGACGGTGGAACTCGACCGCGGCCGCGCAATTGCCGCAGGGCTGGCGCAGGCAGCCGGCAGTGGCAGCGGCCTGCTGATCGCGGGGAAGGGGCACGAGGCCTACCAGGAGATCGCTGGACGCAAGTATCACTTCGACGATGGCGAGGAGGCGCGACGGGCGCTCGTTGCACGCAGGCAGGGGCTCGCTTTCGACGAGGTCCCACTGGTCGCTGGCTGGACACCCGAGCGGTGGGCAGCGGCCCTGCAGGGCAGGCTGCTGCGGCGTGGGCATGGTGGCCCCTACGGCGCCCTGACGACCGACAGCCGCAAGGTTGGGCCCGACGGCATCTTCGTGGCGCTCCGCGGCGACCGGTTCGACGCGCACGACTTCCTCGGTCAGGTCATCGCGCAGCAGGCAGGCCTGCTGATTACCGACCGTGAAGTCGAGCTGCCGCAAGGCGCCTTTGACGTCGTGCAGGTGGGGGATACCACGGCGGCCATGGGCCGATTGGCCGCTGCGGTGGTCGCCGAGGCGCGGGCCCGACAGGGTGGGCTCAGGCTGCTCGCCGTGACGGGCAGCAACGGCAAGACGACGAGCAAGGAGCTGCTCTCGCTCATCGTGGGGGTCGTCTCGGGCAGGCCTCCGCTCGCGACGCGCGGCAACCTCAACAACCACCTCGGCGTCCCGCTCACGGTGGCGCGGCTCGCTGCTGCCGATCGGTACGCTGTCGTCGAGATGGGCGCGAGCCAGCCGGGCGACATCGCCGCGCTCGCAGGCTGGGTCTCTCCCGACGTCGGCGTCATCACCAACATTGGCTATGCTCACACCGAAGGGCTCGGCGGCCTCGATGGCGTGCGGCTCGTGAAGTCGGGCATCCGAGAGGGTGGCCGCTGCGCCCACCTCTGGATTCCCGAGGACGAGCGTGCGCTGCCCTGGTGGGGCGAACGTGCGGCAGAGGTCGGTGCCGCGCTTCACGGATTCGGATCCGGCGAGGGGTCGGAGAGTCGGTTCGAGCGCGAGCAGCTTGACGGTCCGGTCACCGTCACGCTGGCGGGTCGCAGCATTGCACTTCCGCTGCCACTGCCGGGCCTGCACAACGCAGCCAACCTGGCTGGCGCGCTCGCGGCTGCCTTCTTCCTGACAGGCATTCACCCGGCCGACCATGAGCAGGCGCTCGCGGAGGCGATCGGATCGCTGGTGCTGCCCGGCGGCCGGCTTCGGCGGGTGGTCGCCGGAGGCCGGCAGATTGTAGATGATGCCTACAACGCCAACCCGTCGAGCGTGGCCGCCTCGCTCACGCTGCTTGCGGCGGAGCGGACAAACCGTGTCGCCGTGCTCGGCGACATGATGGAGCTCGGTGCCGACGAAGAGGCGCAGCATCGCGCGGTAGGGCAACGCGCAGCGCAGGCTGCGGACTGTGTTGTCGCCGTGGGCCGGCGCGCGGCCTGGATCGCCGATGGTGCGGCAGGCGCGGCACGCGTGGTGCATCTGGCCACCAACGAGGCGGCGGCCGCTTGGCTCGCCAACGAGGTGCCGGCCGGCAGTGTGGTCTGGGTCAAGGGATCGCGGAGCATGAAGATGGAAGAGATTGTCGGCCGCCTCGAAGCGGCGTGGGGAGTACCGTAGGATGCTGTTTCATCTCGCCCAGTGGCTGCGGAGCGACTTCTCCGCCCTCAATGTCTTCCGTTACCCGAGCTTCCGGATCCTCATCGCGGCCCTCACCGCGATGACCATCACGCTGGTGCTCTTCCCCTGGTTCATCGGCAAGCTGCGCGCGCTCGCGGTCGGTCAGGTGATCCGCGAAGACCTCATGGAGGAGCATCAGAAGAAGCGGAACACGCCCACCATGGGCGGTCTCCTCATCCTCATCGCCATGACGATCTCCAGCCTTCTCTGGTGCGACCTGACCAACAAGCATGTCTGGATCGCGCTGCTCATCACGCTCGGCTACGGCGCGGTTGGCTTCGTCGACGACAAGGCCAAGCTCGGTGCAAGAGGCTCGGCGGGCCTCTCGGAGCGGGGCAAACTCATCGGTCAGTTCGGCGTCGCGGGACTCGGCGTTGCGCTGCTCATCTACGGCGTCGGAGGCTTCGACACCTCGCTCTACCTCCCCTTCATCAGCACCAAGAACCTGACCATCGCGCTGCCTGCGCTCGTCTATCTCCCCTTCGCGATGTTCGTCATCGCAGGCGCCAGCAACGCGGTGAACTTCACCGATGGCCTCGACGGCCTTGCGGCGGGCCCCATCGTACTCAGCGCCGCGACGCTCGGCCTGCTCGCCTACGCCTCTGCGACCATTCTCTCCATGCCCATGACGGTCGGCGACCACACGGTCATGGCGAACTTCGACCTGGCTGCCTACCTCCGCATCCCGCGACTGGTCGGCGGTGCGGAACTTGCGGTCTTCTGCGCTGCCCTGGCCGGCGCCACCATCGGCTTCCTCTGGTACAATGTGAAGCCGGCCCAGGTCTTCATGGGTGACGTCGGTGCGCTCGGCATCGGAGGCGGCCTCGGTGCTGTCGCCGTGATGACAAAGAACGAGGTGCTCAGTGGCCTCATCCTGG
>CAIWGR010000608.1 GCA_903912275.1 uncultured delta proteobacterium | reverse complement strand
TCCGCATCGGCTTCTGGCGCAAGCAGGTGGCAGCGGTGCGGCACGCCTCGTTCTCGGTGCAGCGGGGCGAGATCTTCGGCCTCATCGGCCCCAACGGCGCGGGCAAGACGACAACGCTGAAGATGCTGATGGGGCTCATCAAGCCCGATGCCGGCAGCGCGACCATCTTTGGTATCGATGCGTTTCATGCCGCCTCGCGCGCCAAAGTCGGCTTCCTCCCCGAGACCCCGCACTTCTATGACTACCTCCGCGCCGACGAACTCCTCACCTACTTTGCCCACCTTTACGGGATGGACAGCAAGGTGGCGGCTCGGCGCATCCCGGAGCTCCTCGACCGCGTCGGGCTGGGGCAGGTTGGCGACAAGCAGCTCCGCAAGTTCAGCAAGGGGATGTTGCAGCGGGTTGGGCTGGCGCAGGCGCTGCTGCCCGACGCCGAACTGGTGATTCTGGATGAGCCCCAATCGGGTCTTGACCCGATGGGGCGGCGCGACGTGCGCCAGATCATCGAGTCGCTCCGTGATGAGGGCAAGACGGTGCTCTTCTCGAGCCACATCCTTCCCGATGTGGAGCAGATTTGTGATCGGGTTGCGATGATGGTGGGCGGCACGGTCCGCAAGGTCGGCCGGCTCGATGAGTTGGTGGATGGAGCGCTGCGCGACGTTGAGATTGTCGTGCGCGGTGAGGAGTCTCAGCTCGCTGGACTCGCAGCGCTGTCCACCCGCACCACCCGTGAGCCGCTCGGGACAACACGCTACCTGCTTGCTCCGGAGAGCTCGCTGGACGGGTTCCTGCAGGCGGTGCTGACGGCAGGTGGCTCCATCATCTCTGTCGCGCCCCACCGGCAGCGGCTCGAAGATATCTTCCTGCTTGAAGCTGCTCGGAAGGAGGCGCCATGAAGACCGTTGCGGCCATCGCGCTCTACTCCTTCCGGGAGGCGGTGCGGAACAAGATTCTCTATTCCATCCTCTTCTTCGCCATCCTGCTCATCCTGCTCTCGGTGGTGCTCGGCTCTGCATCGGTGCACCAGGATGGCCGATTCCTGCTCGACATCGGCCTCTTTTCGATCAACCTCTTTGGCGACATCATCGCCATCTTCCTTGGCATCACCTCGGTCTTCCAGGAGATCGAACGGAAGACGCTCTACAACGTGCTCTCCAAGCCCATCGATCGAGCGACCTATTTCCTTGGTAAGTTCGGCGGCATCGCGATGACGCTCGCGGTCCAGCTGCTGCTCATGGCCGGCGCTCTCTCTGCGGTGCTTCTCTTGCGCGGCAGCGCGGTCAACCTGCAGCTGCTGGGGGCCTTCTGGCTCACCTATGTTGAGTCGGTGATGATCGCCTCGTTTGCGCTGTTCTGCGGCTCCTTCTCGACGCCCTATGTATCGGGCTTTATCACGCTCGGGGTCTGGTTGATCGGCCGGCTGGTGCAGGAGTTGGCGGCCTTTCTGGACAAGGTCGAAGATCCCGCAGGGCGCCACCTGCTGCAGGGGATCGTGGCGCTCGCGCCCGACCTCAACTTCTTCACCATCACGACCCAACTTACCTACGGCTACCCTGTGGGACTCGCCTACTTCGGCTCTGTCACGCTCTACGGCTTGGGCTACATCGCGGTTGCGATGGGCGGGGCTATCTTCATCTTCCGTCGCCGCGACTTCATCTGAGGCTTCATGCTCGAACCCCGTGATGAACGGCCATGGAGGCCGGGGAGGATCGCAAAAGCGCTTGGCTCAGTCGCGCTGCTGCTTGTTGCCCTCTTCGCGGTCGCGGCAGGTCGCGCGGCTGTCTCGTGCCGCCGCGACCGGGAGGCTGCAGCGGGTTTTCTCGCTTCGGGCGACCTCGCCTCCTCCATGCTCGCGGCTCGGCACGCCGCCGAGTGGTATGTGCCGCTCGACAGCTGTTCCGAATCCGCGCTCGCGCTGCTCGACGCGGTGGCTGCGAAGGCCGATGCGACCGGGCAGGGCGAACTGGCGCTCGTAGCGCTGCGCAGTGAGCGCACCTCGATCATGCTCACCCGCTGGCTGGTCACGCCCCATGCGGATCGGTTGCCGCGCCTGCATGCCGAGATCGCGGCGCGCATGGCGGCGGAGCGGCGCGTATCGGGCAAGGCGCAGCCGGACGATCAGTCGCGCTATCTTGCGCAACTCGATGGCTACCCATCTCGTGGTCCCAATCCATGGCTCGCGCTCGCCGGTTCGCTCGGTTTCGTAGGCTGGCTGGTGGCCGTCGCGGGTTTTGCCTGGTTTGGCCTCCGCGCCGACGGAAGTTTCGTCTGGCCCCGCGCTCTGCGTTGGGGTGGTGCGGCGCTCGTGCTCTTCTGCCTATGGCTGACGCTGGTGCGGTATGCTTAGCGAGGGCCAGCCTGGGCGCCACGAGACGCTCGCCTGGCTGGTGGGGCCCAAGGGTCTAACGCTGCTGTTGTTCAGCTGCATCGCCGTGGTCTACGCAGCGACGCTTTCCACGACGGTGCTGGGTGGCGACGCTGGCGAGTTTGCGACGCTGGCTGGCGGCAGTGGGGTGGCCCATCCGCCCGGCTATCCGCTCTACACGCTCCTGTTGCGGCTTTTGGGCAGTGTTCCCATTGCGTCGCCCGCGGCGCGCGCCTCGTTCCTTACGGCACTGATGGGAATGGGAGCGGCAGGGGCGCTCTTTCGAGCGGCGCTTGCGTGGGGAGCCGAGCCGCTGGCTGCCGGCGTTGCCGTGGTGCTCTGGGCCTTCGCCCCGCTCACCTGGTCGCTGTCTACCAGCCCCGAAGTCTTTGTACTTAACGCTGGACTCTGCGTTGCGATGGTCGCAGTCGCGGGTCCCTTCGCGCCGCAGCGGGGCGCTCTCCGTGCGGGGCTGCTCGGTCTGCTCGCGGGGCTTGCGCTCTCCAACCATCACTCCGCGGTCCTCATGGCGCCCGTTGGCTTCTATGGGCTGGTGGTCGGCGTCCGTGAGTCCGGCAGACCGGCGCGCGCGCTGGCGATTGCGCTCGGCGCGGCACTGTTGGGACTGCTTCCCTATGCGCTCATTCCCGGGCAGGCGGCTCAGCCTGACGCGCTCTGGGTCTGGGGTGACTTCACGACCTTCGATGGCCTGCTGCACCACATGCTTCGGGCCGACTTCGGAACCCTGCAGTTGGGCATCCGAGCAGACAAGGTCGACGCCTGGACCCAGGTGGGCGCGCTCACGATTTCGCTCATGGAGCAGACCCACTGGGTCGGATTCGTCGCATTTCTGGGAGGGACGGTCTGGCTGCTGTCGACGCGGAACCGCACTGCACAGATTCCACCCCGCCTAGCGGTCGTGCTGCTCGTCATCACGCTTGCCGTTGTGGGTCCGCTGTTTGTGTCGCGCCTCAACCTTTCGCCGGTGGGTGTGGCTGCGCGCGTCGTTGAGCGGTTCTACCTGCTGCCGCTGACCATCGGCTCTGTCTTTGTGGCGCTCGGATGCGAGGGCTGGTTTCGCCGGCTCGAATTGCGGAGTGATGTGCAGTTTTCCATTCTCGGAGCGCTCATCACGGTGGCAGCGGCGATGTCGTTCCAGCAGGTTCGGGAGCACCATCGCCCCGATGTCTCCCGCTATGTCGAGAATGTCCTTGTCTCCGTGCCACCGAAGTCGGTCATCATGGGCACCGAGGATCACCGTCTGTTCGGCTTCCTCTACCACCAGGCTGCGTTGGGTGAGCGGGCCGACGTGCAGTACCTCGACCCCACGATGATGCACTACGCTTGGTACCGCCATCGCATGGCCGCGCTTACCGGTCTCAAACTGCCCGAGCCGGAGGGCGAGACGGTCAGCACCGTGGCAATCGCGGACGCCGTCCTGAGCGCTGGCCGACCGCTCTTCGTGACCAACATTTTCTCGTCGGGGATCCCCAAGAACTTCGCCTCCTACCCTGCGGGCCTGCTCTATCGCGTGCTTCCGCGGGGGGCCGCCCCGCCGCATCCCCTTGAGGTGGAGCGGTTGAACGTGGAGCTGTTCGACCGCTACTGGCTCCCCGAGTATCCCGCTGTGTCGGGCAGCTGGGCGGGTTTGGTCGCACAGGACTATGTGCGTCCGTGGGAGCAGCTCGCATCTGCGTTTGCGGCGATCGGCATGGCCGACAGAGCGGAGGGTTGCCGCCACCGGGCCGATGCCCTCCGTCCTACCCCCGCCCCTACCTTCCGACGAAGGCTTACCCGATGATGACGGTCCCCCTCCTCGACATGAAGTTGCTCCACCTTCGCCGCAAGACGGAGATCGAGCAGGCGGTGGCCCGCTGCCTCGAGCACCAGCAGTTCATCCTGGGGCCGGAGGCGGCGGCGCTTGAAGAGGAGCTCGCCGCATGGCTCGAAGTTCCGGGCTGGCGCGGCGTTGGAACCAGTTCGGGCACAGCGGCGCTGATGCTTGCACTTCGGCTGCTCGAACTGAAGGGCGACGACGAGGTGATTGTGCCCGCTTACTCCTTCATGTCGACGGCGAGCACGGTCGCGCTTGTGGGCGCACGGCCGGTCTTCGTCGATGTCGATTCGGCGTCGCTCAACCTTACGCCCGAGGCCGTTGTCGAAGCGCTGACCCCGCAGACCAGAGCTGTGATCGCGGTGCATCTCTTCGGCCGCGCAGCCGATGTCGTGGCCATCCGCAGTGCGCTCGAAGCAGCCGGACGGTCCGATGTCCGCATCATTGAAGATGCAGCGCAGGGCCTCGGCGCGCGTCTTGACGGCCAGCCTGTCTGTACCCTCGGTGACATCGCCTGCGTCTCTTTTTTTCCGGCGAAGAACCTTGGTGCCTACGGCGATGGCGGCATGGTCTTCGTTCGTTCCGAGGCTGAGGTACAGCAACTCCGCATGGTCCGGCAGCACGGCTTCGCGGCGAAGTACAACAGCGTCGTCCTCGGCTACAACGCGCGCCTCGATGGCATGCAGGCCGCCATTCTCCGCGCCAAGCTCCCCGACCTCCATGCGGTGGAAGAGGAGCGGCGCGCCAACGCAGCTCGCTACCGTGCGCGCTTCGCTGCGTCGTCGCTGCCTGACGGCTTCGCGCTACCGGCAGATGACGGTGCGGATGGTCGCTTCTATCATGTCTACAACCAGTTCGTCGTGCGGGCGCCGCGCCGCGATGAACTGGCGGCCTACCTCGACAAGCGCGGAATCGGCAGCGCGGTCTACTACCCCAAGACGCTGGCGCAGCAGCCCTCCCTCGCCGCCTTTGTGCCGCATGGGTCGTCGTTCCCCCATGCCGACGCAGCCACACGCGACTCGCTCGCGCTGCCCATCTTTCCGGGGCTGACGGCGGCCCAGCAGGCCTATGTCGTCGAGGCGGTCGCCGACTTTTACTCCGAGGGCTGAGCAGGGCATCGCGCTGCCCATCTCGCGCGGATTTCGGGGTTGGTCGTCGGGAAGGCGGCCGCATTGCCGCACAGCTTCGCACTTCGCGGATAGAGTGGCCAGGCTGCATCCAGCGCCGAGAAGGCTTCGTCTGTGCGTCCCAGGTTGGCGAGCGCAACGGCGAGGTTGGAGAATCGACTCGACGATGGCTCGAGCGTCGCAGCACCGGCGAATGCGGGGAGGGCGCTTGGCCAGTCGCCTGCGCGCGCCGCATCGGAGCCTCGCGCGCCATGCTGCTCTGCGAGCCAGCTCCGGTAGGGAGGGAGCGCCGCGCCAGCGTTCGACCTGGCAGCCTCACCAAAGCCGACGTCGAGCGAGCCGCTGCTGATGCGCCGCTCCTCAGGGCAGCTGCCGCCGGGCGTGGCGATCGCGAGAGGCCAACAGTCCGTCAGTGCCGTTGCTGCCGGCAGGTCTGTGTCGCGCGTGAGACGCTCCCAGAGCACCGCGTGGCCCGACGCGGTTGTCCGGGCGAGCAGTCGTTCGAAGCGGGGGCGGAGGTCGGAGAGGTCGCCGCTCTCCGGAGGTTCGCCGAGCAGGGAGAAGGGCTGGCGTGCGTCGAGGTAGCGGAGCGAAGCCTCGCGCGAGGCCTGCGACCGACCGAGCAGGTAGAGATCGGGGCGGGCGTCGCCGGCGACCTTCAGGAAGAGGGTGCTGGCGATGAGACTGTCGCTTGCCGGAAGCATCACGGCCTCCGGTGGTGCCGTGGCGAGCGCCATGGCGCCGAGGTCTTCGGAACTCCAGTCATCGGCGACGCCCTCGGCACGGGCATCGCTGGGGGCACGCAGCAGCAGCGCCAGTACGATGGTGGATACTGGCAGTAGCCAACGCTTCGTTCCATCGGGGACCTCAGCGCGCGCAAGCCAGGCGATGCCAAGCAGCGGGAGCAACAGCGCCGTCCACTGCAGATTTTGCAGGTCGCGGAGCCCCATCGGATTGAGGAAGACGGCGTAGACGACCTCGATTGCAATCATCCAACCCGCCGCGGCGAGCG
>CAIWGR010000607.1 GCA_903912275.1 uncultured delta proteobacterium | reverse complement strand
CCTGCGACGGCATCGACAACGACTGCGACGCCGCCACCGATGAAGACTGCGAGTGCATCCCCGGCTCGGTCTCGACCTGTGTCTACACCGTCCTCCGCGACGATGTAGAGCGCACCGCCGTTGGCGAGTGCGAGCGCGGTCTCCAGTTCTGCATCAACGGCGTCCGCTCCCAGTGTCTGGCCGCGCCCGCGGTTGCCAGTGGCGGTGCCCTTGTTGACTGCTCCGCCGACCCCACGGTCTGCGGTGCCGGCTCCTTCTGCGTCTCCGAGGCACTCGAGCCCAACGAAGACCTCTCGGATGGCTGCGAGCGTGTCTGTGCTGCTGGCGAAATCCCCGCCGAAGATCACTGTGTCCTCAACGCCGCCGCAACCAACTGCACCCGCTCCGTCTGTCGCACCACGCAAGACGCCGGTGCCTGCACCGACGACGCCGGGTGCGACAACGGCTTTGCCTGCGTCCAGGCCGTCTGCCGTCGCATCAACGTGGCGCCCACCGAAGAGCTCTGTAACGGACTCGACGACAACTGCGACGGCATGGTCGACAACAAGACCGGCATCTCCGGCTCCGAGGTCTGCTCGCAGTGCCCCTTCAACATGGTCAAGGTTCAGGCCGTTACCCCCTCGGGCGCTGCCGCCGACGTCTGCGTCGACCTCTACGAGGCCTCCCGCCCCGACGCCACCAGCGACGACCAAGGCCAGTTCAGCTACTTCGCCCAGAGCGTCGCCGGCGTCCTGCCTTGGACTGGCGTCACCGCCGAACAGGCCACCGCCGCCTGTCAGGGCGAAGACTACTACGACTACTTCAAGCCCGGCCCGCGGCCTATCAAGAGCAAGCGGCTCTGCAGCTACTTCGAGTACGAGCAGGCCTGCGGCGGCGTCAACGGCGACCCCAACGCCGACTTCGCCTACCCCTACACCACCTCGCGTGCAGGCGACCAGTTCGTCGCTGGCGCCTGCAACGACGCCAGCAACGCCGACGGCCTCCAGCCGACCGGCACCTCCACCTGCGGCTTCGACTTCCAGACTGCTGCGGGCGATGTCGTCACCACCTACGACATGGTGGGGAACGCGGCGGAGTGGGTGCGTGGCCCCGGCTCCAACCTGATCGCTGGTGGCAGCTACCTTGAGACCCCCTCGGCCACCACCCGCACCCGCAGTGGCTCGCCCACCCGCAGCGGCCCGGTCCTCTCCTGCACCGACCTCTCGCTCGCGCCGGCAGCCACCGATTCTGCCGACGACATCGGCTTCCGCTGCTGCACGGCCGTTACCCCCTAACGGCTCACCGGCGCCCGTCGATTCGGCGCCTCTGCATCATTCGGCAAAACTGCCGTACATGGGCATCCAGCCGCACCGGCACTCCGCGCAGCTGCACCGAGGGTCCGGCAGAGGCGGGATGATGGGGTAGCCCTGCGCATCCTTCGGTAGCTCGCTCATCAGGAAGCTGTCGCCGTCGTGCGCGGCGCAGTGGGCGCAGCGGCTCTCGTCTGGGATGGAGCAGCGCACCAGCCTGATCTCATGCATCCGCCAGTCTCTACCCGCAGCCTCAATCGTGACCTCGCCCGCGCCCACATCGGGCCGACGCGATGCCATCAAGGGGCCTGAAGCGCTGCCGCGATACGCCGGATGCCAGTGGTGATACGCTCCTCGCTCGTCGCGTAGCTGAGCCGCAGGAATCCGGGGGCGCCAAAGGGCGTGCCCGGGACCACGGCGACCCGTGCCCGTTCGAGGAGGTAGTTCGCCAGGTCGATATCTGTCTTTACCTCGAAGCCATCGTAGGTTCGGCCGAGGTAGGCAGAGAAGTCGGGCAGCAGGTAGAAGGCGCCGCGAGGCCGCGGGACGATTACCTGCGGAATCTCCTTCAGCAGCGAAACCGCGAGGTCACGACGTTCAGCAAACCGGGCCCGCATCGGCGCAATCACCGCCTCGCCCAAGCGGAGACCCTCGGCGGCGCCCGCCTGCACAATCGAACTCGGGTTGCTCGTGCTCTGCGACTGCAGGTTGGTCATCGCGGCCACCAGCTCCTTGGGCGCCAGCGCGTATCCCAACCTCCAGCCCGTCATCGCGAAGGACTTGGAGGAGCCGCTGACCAACACGTAGCGGTCACGCAGCGACGGCGCGAGCGTCAGGAGCTCGGTGTAGACGAGGCCGTCGTAGACCAGCGCCTCGTAGATGGCATCGCTGATAACGACGATGTTGGGGTGTTGCTCGAGCCAGGCCGCAATCGGCCGAAGCTGCTCGGCGTCCCAGAAGGCCCCTGTCGGGTTTGACGGATTGTTGATGATGATGGCCCGAGTCCGCTCCGTGACGGCCGCGTCGAGCGCCTCGATGGAGGGTACAAAGTCGTCCTCCGGTCGGCCGTGCACGATGACCGGGCGTGCGCCGGCCATCTCAATCTGGACCGGGTAGCTGACCCAAAAGGGGGCAGGCAGAATGACCTCATCACCGGGGTCGAGCAGCGAGAGAAAGAGGTTGTAGAGCGAATGCTTGCCGCCGCATGAGGCGATGATCTCCGCGTCGCTGTAGGCAATGCCGAGCCGCTGCTCGTAGTAGCCGCGAATCGCCGCTTTGAGCTCTGCTGTGCCGCCCACGGGGGTGTACTTGGTCTGCCCCGCCTCCATGGCACGCACGACGGCGTCACAGATGGGCTTGGGCGTCACGAAGTCGGGCTCGCCTGTGCCAAACGAGACGACATCCACCCCTTGCGCGATGAGCGCCTTCGCCTTTGCGTCGATGGTCAGCGTCGGAGAGGCCGGAATCTGCTGAACCCGCTGAGAAACTCGCATTACGCTCCCTTGCTCTGAATGTGCATGACCTTGGCGGTGAGACGGGACAGTGCCTGCGGCGGCACCGAGCCCGAGATGTCGCCGCCAAGCAGCGCCACCTCCTTGACCAGCCGCGAACTCACGAAGAAACTGCCCGGTTCTGCCATCAGGAAGACCGTCTCTACCTCGGGGGCGAGGCGCCGGTTCATGTTGGCCATCTGGTACTCGTACTCGAAGTCGGCGACCGCTCTCAGGCCCCGCAGAATCGCGTTCGCCTGCACCTCGCGCGCGTAATTGACCAACAGCCCCGAGAAGGTCGTCAGCCGCACCCGCTGCTCGTCGGGGAAGACCTCGCGCAGGATCTCCATCCGCTCTTCGACCGTGAACATCGGCGCCTTGTTCGGGTTATGAACAATGGCAACCACGAGCTCATCACAGAGCGCGAGTCCGCGCTCGATGATGTTCACATGCCCGTTGGTGAGCGGGTCGAAACTGCCGGGGTAGAGCGCAATTCGCTGCATTTCGTCTGCCGGGACGCGGGTAGGTCGACGCAGGCTAGCAGAATCAATGCGGTGCGTCATCCGAAAGCCGCCAGACGGTCATCACCGTATCGCCGTGCGCCCGATGGTGGACCGATGTCGCGAGTGCATCGAGCGCGGGCGCGTGGTCGGTCCCATCCTCCCAGACCAGCGTGGCGCCGGGGGCGACAAGGCGCGCCTGCAACAGTGCTGTGACGAGCGTGACCGCGTCGACGGTGCCATAGGGCGGGTCGCAGAAGATGAGGTCGAAACTGCTCCCGGTGAGCCGGCTCAAGGCCTGCGGCAACCAGCCGCGCACAATCCGGACCCGGTCCTGGTATCGCAGTGCCGCTGTGTTTCGCTCCATCGCCGCGAGCGCCGCGCCATCACCGTCCACCATCACCACGGAGGCCGCGCCGCGACTCAGTGCCTCGAGCCCGAGCGCGCCTGAGCCGGCGAACAGGTCGAGGACGCGAAGGCCGTCAAACCCCGCCACGAGCCCGCCGTGGGCGAGCTGGTTGAAGAGCGACTCACGCACCTTCCCGGAGGTGGGGCGGGTGTTCATCCCGCGCGGCGCATAGAGGGTCGCACCCTTTCGATCGCCAGCGATGATACGCACGCTCCTCCTTGGCCACGGCAGAGGTTTGGGAGGCGCCGTGCAGGGCGCCGTTGTGCTTCGGCGCGCGTCGCCGGTCAAGTTCGCAGCAGCCCCTTATCGGACGCTTCTTCTTGAAACTGGTGTCAGGGTGTTGACCGTTGCGAGGTCATCGTCTAGCAGCGGCTCCCTCTACCTACGGACCAATAGCTCAGGTGGTTAGAGCGCACGCTTGATAAGCGTGAAGTCGCAGGTTCAAGTCCTGCTTGGTCCACTTACCCGCCCGACGGGATCGATCGGGGCCTTAGCTCAGTTGGGAGAGCGCCGCCTTTGCAAGGCGGAAGTCATCGGTTCGAACCCGATAGGCTCCACTTTCACCAGAACAGCGCAACCCAAGCCGCTACAAAAGCTGCGAGGGACGCTGTGCTGGTGGCGTACCAGCGCCGCTGCGCGCGATGCCGGACCGGCGGTCGAACGGCCGCGAAAGGCGCTGTCGCCGGCAGTGCGGGGTCGTGCGCCAAAGGTTCTTGGTTCGGCTGAAGGCGCACGGCGTCCAGCCCCGCTGTGGACGGCTCAGCGAGCAGCTCGAGGCTCACCACGCCAAGTCTCAGTTCGTCTCCCGGCCACCACCGGCTCCAGCCATCCAGCCGACGGCCGTTGATCCAGCTCCGCCGCTCGCTGCTCTCGTCGAGCACGCAGAGCGTGGCGCCATCCCACCGCAGGCGGGCGTGGCGTCCCGAGACCGTCGGATGGCTGAGATGAAGGCTTGACCCGCCGTGCCGCCCGACGCAGTAGTCGCCCGGTTGATCGACCGATGCTACCGTCAACTTCTCTCCTGCAACCGACACGACGACCTTCATGCTCAAGCTCCTGCGCTCGAACGGAACCCTGTCTGATCTGCCACGAATCGCCGGCCTCTTCATTCTCTTTTTTGGGGCTTGGTGTTGTTTTTCAAGTCTCTGTTATGCATCAGAAAATGAGGTTTCACTCCGATTCGAAGGGGGTGTTGCTCCCTACGAAAAGATCGAATGGGTCTGGAGCGAGAGAGACGGGTTCGGCTCCCTCGGCGTGACACGGACCCACGCGGGTCAGCTTGGCTCCGTCGCGGTGGTGGCCCTGCGGGGGCAGGGGGCGCTGGCTGCCGCCGCCGCCGAACTTCGGGGATGCCTATCGCTCCCGCACGCACCGGCCGTGGCGAAGCAGCCCATGTTGACGCTCACAACGGAGCTTGCGGAGGAGGCGGCGGAGGAGCAGACGGCGCTCGACGCAGCGGGAGCGGCGGCGGATTGCTTGCGGGCGATTGTGCTCCGCGAGGCGGGCGAGGGCTTTCTCGTGCGACCCTACGACCATCCCTTCTGGGTCGAGGGCGAGTTCGGCACCCTGCGGACCAACTCTGACCTGCCCGCGGCGCTCTGGGTGGACGGACGCAACACGGGGCGCGTCACGCCGGTGAGCGGCCTCCGCTTGGAGGCCGGCCCGCACACGCTCTCCTGGAGAGCGATCGCGGTTGATTGGCAGCGCACCGAGAGCGTGGTGGTCGAGGCTCGGCGCACCGTGACGCTCAACGTCTTCCTTGAACCGGCGCGCTAGCCGACCCGTCAGGCAGCGGTTCGGAGCAGTGTCGGGGGCGCCGTGCCAGCCGCGCAGGCCGCAGTGATGACCACCTCGGTCACCCCTTCCATCGTCGGAAGGTCGAACATGATGTCGAGCATCACCTGCTCCATGATCGCCCGCAGTCCGCGCGCTCCGCTCTTACGCTTCACTGCCAGCGCGACCACGTGGGCCAGCGCCGCCTCCTCGAAGCGTAGCTTCACCCCTTCGAGCTCGAACATCCGCTGGTACTGTTTGACGAGCGCATTCTTGGGGCGCCAGAGAATCTCCACAAGGGCCGCCTCATCGAGGTCGTCGAGGGTGACCACCACCGGGAGCCGACCGATGAACTCAGGGATGAGGCCGTAGGCGGCGAGGTCCTCGCTCCGCACCTGTCGAAGGATCTCATTGCGCGAGGCAAGGTCGCCGGAGGTGGTAGCCCCGAAGCCGATGACCGACTTCTTCAGCCGGCGAGCGATGATCTCCTCGAGCCCTTCGAAACTGCCGCAGCAGATGAACAGCACGTTTTTGGTGTCGATCTGGATCAGCTCCTGCTGCGGCCGGTTCCGGTTGCCGTCGGGCGGGATGGAGACCTTCT
>CAIWGR010000606.1 GCA_903912275.1 uncultured delta proteobacterium | reverse complement strand
CCATCCTTGAGCTCGGCACGAGCGCGAAGATGCTCTCCATCGTCCCGCTGATGGCGGGCGGCGGCCTCTTCGAGACGGGCGCGGGCGGTTCGGCACCCAAGCATGTGCAGCAGTTCCAAGAGGAGAACTGCCTGCGCTGGGACTCGCTCGGTGAGTTCCTCGCGCTGGCGGTCTCCTTCGAGCACCTCGCTGCGACAACGGGCCACAAGGGCGCGGCGGTGCTTGCGAAGACCCTCGACGAGGCGACCGGCCTCTACCTCATCAACGACAAGTCCCCCGCTCGTCGCGTCGGCAAGAACGACAACCGCGGCAGCCACTTCTGGGTTGCGAACTACTGGGCGCAGGCCCTTGCTGCGCAGACCGAAGATGCGGCCCTCGCGGCGGCCTTCGCCCCCATCGCTGCGGCGCTGAAGGAGAACGAGGCGACCATTGTCAGCGAGCTGCTCGCGGTTCAGGGCAAGCCCGTCGACATGGGCGGTTACTACCACGCCGACGCAGCCAAGACCGAGGCAGCGATGCGGCCCTCCGCCACGCTCAACGCCATTATCGACGGCATCGGCGCCTAGCCGCCGTCTGCAAAGATTGCCCGCCGCGAAGGCGGCATCTAGACCGACAGCGTCCACCTCCACGGAGTGTCCCGCATGAACCCGACCGTTGCCACCTGGATGAACCAGTATGCCGCCGACCATCGCCATCCGATGAACCGGCTCACCCACAAGATCGCCATCCCCTTCATCGTCTTCCACATCATGACGATGCTCGATTGGCTCAAGACCGGTCAGGACATTGGTGGCGTTGCCATCACGGGCGGCATCATCGGCTGTGCAGTTGCGACGCTCTTCTACGCTTGGGCCGACCTCAAGATGGCGCCCCTCATGGCGCTTCTGTTCGGCGCGGCAATCTTCCTTGGCCGGCAGTTCGGCGACAACCACACGCCCGTCATCGTCATCGCGGTGGTGGGCTGGACGGTGCAGCTCATTGGCCACTCGGTCTATGAGAAGAACCGCCCCTCCTTCCTCACCAACATGCTCCAGGCGCTTGTCGGCCCCTACTTCTTCGTGTCGGTGCTCACGGGCCGCTTCAAGCCCAACTACCAGACCGCGGCCTAAACCGCTGCGGCATCGTGCCGCGGTGACAGACCGAGGCTGGGCTTGCTAGGGTGGCGCGCATGAGCTCGAGCGCCGCGCAGCCTGTTGTCCAGTCTCCCTCGTCCGCGTCTCTTACCCCAGCGCTGAGGCGGGTGGATGCGCTGCGCGCTTCGTGGCTCGTCCGTCTCCGCTGGGGGGCGCTGCTCGGTCAGCTCGCGAGCATCGGACTCGCCGCGCGCGAACACCACGAACTGCCGATTCTTTGGCTCTCCCTGCTTGTCGCCTCGACCGCGCTCTCCAACCTCTGGCTCGCTGCTCGGGACAGCGGGTTGGTGGGGTGGAGGACGGGCGCAGTGCTCGTGGTCGATGTGCTCGTCTTCGCAGCCTTGCTGGCGCTTTCCGGCGGGCCGGCAAACCCCTTCTCTGTCTTCTTCCTCGTCTATGTAGCGCTCGCTGCGCTGCTGCTCCGCGGGCGCTGGGCCTGGCTCCTGCTCGCGCTCACGGTGGTCGCCTTCGGTTCGCTCTTTGTGCTCGACCCCGAGGCCGCCGGTGAGGCCAGTTGTGACCACTGCGCGGCGCCGGAGGGCTCCCGATTCTCGGACCACCTCGTCGGCATGTGGGTGGCCTACGGCTTTACGGCCTGCTTTGTCGTCTACTTCATCGGCAAGGTGTCGCGGGCGCTCCGGGTGCAAGAGCGGCAGCTCGCGCGGGTGGAGAACATGGCGCTGCAGAACGAGCGACTCGCAACGCTCTCTGCCTTTGCCGCAAACGCGGCCCACGAGCTCGGGACGCCGCTTGGTACCATCGGCCTGGCAGCCAACGAACTGGCGCTTGCGATTCGGCGTGGCGCCGATGCCGAGACGCTCTCCTCCGATGCGGAACTCATCGCGCGCGAGGTCGTCCGCTGCCGTGCCATCCTCTCGGATCTCTCGTCCCAGTCGGGCGCCTCGATGGGGGAGATGCCGCAGGCAAGCACCGCAGAGCGGGTGCTGGAGCTCATGCGCGAGAACCTCGCGCCGGCAACGGTGGGGCGGCTTCGGGTCGAGATGGAGCCTTCGATGGCGCGGCTCTCGTTCCTTACCCCAGAGCGGACCCTCGCGCAGATGGTGGCGAACCTGGTGCGCAATGCCGACGAGGCGGAGCGCGACGCGGGGGTCGCAGGTGGCCTTGAACTCCGTGTGGAGGTCGACACGAGCGTCCGCTTTGTGGTGATGGATCGCGGGCACGGCATGCCTCCCGCGTTGGCCTCCAACCCGGGAACCCCCTTTGTCACCACCAAGGCCGGCCGTGGCGGGCTTGGACTCGGCCTCTACCTCGTCCGCTCCTTTGCCGAGCGCACGGGCGGAAGCCTCACCATCCGTGGCCGCGACGGCGGCGGTACCGAGGTGGTCTTGACCGTGCCGCGCAACGCCGTCGCCCAGGCGGAGGAGCCATGACCGTGAACGACGCCACAGAGGCCCGCTCCGTGCTCATCGTGGACGACGAGGAGACCTTCCGCAACCGGCTCGAGCGGGCCTTCCAAGATCGCGGCTATGAGACCCGCGCGACGGCGACCGTGGAGGAGGCGATGCGGCTCGCCCGCGACGAGTCGCCCGAGTTCGCGGTCGTCGACCTCCGGGTTGGGCGGGACTCGGGGCTCACGCTGGTCCGGCAGCTCCACGCGCACGACCCGACAACCCGGATCGTCATGCTCACGGGCTACGGCAGCATCGCAACGGCGCTCGATGCGGTGCGGTCGGGCGCTGTCCACTACCTCACCAAGCCGGCTGCGATGGAGGAGATCCTCGCCGCCCTCGACCACGACGGGTTGCCCGCCGCAGACCCGCCTGCGCATGTTGTGCCGTCGCTTGATCGGGTGGAGCGAGAGCACATCGAACGGGTACTCGCCGACTGCGGCGGCAACGTGACCCACGCCGCCGAGCTGCTCGGCATCCACCGCCGCTCGTTGCAGCGCAAACTGGCGAAGTTTCCGAGTCGCCGTTGACGGTTCGCCCGCCCGCTCGATAACGCGGAGGCCTCTCCGGTCTCCCATCTGCGGCTCCAACCATGCGAATTCTTCTCACCGGCATCACCGGCTTCATCGGCTTGCACACGGCGCGCCTCCTGCTCGAGCAGGGCCACAGCATCGTCGCGCTGGTTCGCACGCCATCCAAACTCCCCGCCGACCTGGCTGCCCGCATCACGGTCCTCCGCGGCGACCTCTCACTCTTCTGCGACCCGGCGCTGCAGCTCGAGGAGGCCGATGTGGTCATCCACTTGGCCGCCGTCGTCTGTGCAGAGAAAGACGCCGACTACGATGCTGTGAACTACGCCGCCGTCGCCGACCTGCTCGCCTGCATAGGGCGGCAGTCCTGGAAGCCCAAGCGGCTCCTCTTTGCTTCGTCGCTTGCGGCTGCCGGCCCCAACCCGGGCGGCTCGGGCGTTCACGCCGAGTCGGACGAGGCGCAGCCGATCGAGTCTTACGGACGGGCCAAGCGGGCCGCCGAGCTGCTCGTGGCCAAGCAGCCCTATCCGACCACCTCGTTCCGACCGCCCATCGTGCTCGGGCCCGGCGACCCCGCCTCGCTGACCCTCTTCCAGATGGCGCGGCGGTTCGTCGCACCGCTCCCTGCCGGCGCCCCGCAGCAGCTCAGCTTTGTCGATGTCTTCGACCTCGCGGGCGCCATCGTGGCGATGGCGGCCGACAGCAGTTCGGAGCATCGGCTCTACTTCACCGGCTCTGAGCAGCGCATTACCAACCACGAGCTCATCCGGACCATCGCCGAAGTGCAGGGCAAGCGGGTCTTCGTGCTGCCGGTGCCGCGCCCGCTCCTCTACCTCGCCATGCGCATCGCCACCGCCTTCTCCGCGCTCACGGGCGTGCGCAACCAGCTGGATGAGAAGCAGTACCGGCAGATGACAGAGCCCTCCTTTGTCTGCACCAGCGCACGGCTCACCGCAGACACGGGGTGGCGGGCAACGACGGGATTGCGCGACTGCGCCAAGCGGGCCGCTGCGGGCTACGCGGCGGCGGGGCTGCTGCCGAAGTAGGGGCTACTTTGCCTTCTCGGTGAGGATGCCCACCGTCGAGGCGCCGGCACCGCGCGCCGCATCCATCACCCGCACGGCGAGACCATACTTGGCGCCGTCGGCGGCATCGACGAAGACGGTCCTGTCGGCCCGCGCTGCGACCATGCGGGCGAGGGTCGCGTCGAGCTGCGCCAGCGGAATCTCTGTGGCGTTGGCGAAGATGCGGCCATCTGCCTCCACCCGCAGCAGCAGCTGGGTCTGGTCCACGGGTGGCGGCGTATCGGTCTTGACCGTCTCGGGCAGGTGCACCGTCAGCTTCTTCATCATGAGCGGCGTCACCACCATGAAGATGATGAGCAAGACGAGCACCACATCGACGAGCGGCGTCACGTTCATGACGGGCCGCACACGACCCTGCTTTCCACCCAGGTCAATGGCCATTGGCGCCCCCCTTCTTCTCGTCGGCGACCACGAGCGAGATGCCGCGGAAGCCTACCTCCTGCGCCTCGGCAAAGATGGAGCGCATGGCTCCATACTCGCCGTCGGTGTCACCGCGGAGCAGGAGCGGCCGGTCGGGACCGTCGCGGTGTAGCTTGGCGAGCGTCACAAAGAGCTCCGTGCGAGCCACCGGCTTCTGCTCCACCTCAATGCGGCCGTCCCGCGCCACCGCAACCGTGTAGGGGTCGTGCGTGGTATCGTTCTTCGGGTCGAAGTGGGCCGCGTCGGGCAACACCACCTTGAGCCCCTGATCAAGCTGCGGCGTCACCACCATGAAGATGATGAGCAGGACCAACACCACATCGACGAGCGGCGTGACGTTGATGTCTGGCTTGTTGGCCTCAGCCACGCTTGTCTCCATGCTCGAGCAGGTCGAGGAGTTCGCCGCTGGCCGAGTTCAGCGCCCGCTCCATCTCATCGGCCAAGGCGGAGAGATAGTTGAAGGCGAGCACGGCGGGGATGGCGACTGCGAGGCCGTAGGCGGTGACGACGAGCGCCTCTGCGATACCGGCGGAGACGGAGCCCAGGCCGCCGGAGCCGGTCTTGGCGATGCCTTCGAAGGCGCTGATGATGCCGACGACGGTGCCGAAGAGGCCGACGAAGGGTGCGATGGAGCCCGTCGAAGCGACGGCGCCGAAGCCGCGGCGGAGGCCGGCGCGGAGGTCATCGAGCTTGCGGGCCAGGGCGCGGCGGGTGAGCTCCGCGGCGGTCAGTTTGCCTGCGCCGGCAGAGAGGAAGGTCGAGAGCCCGGCAGCGAAGAGCTGGGCCAGACCGGTCGCCTCGTTCGCACGCGCCAGCGCGAGCGCCTCGTCGAAGGAGCCTGCCGCCAGCTTGGGACCCACCTCTGCGGCGAAGGCTGCTGCCCGCCTCCGCTCCGCGCGGAAGTACCAGACACGCTCAACAAAGACGCCAAGGGAGGCCACCGCGAGGGCGGTGAGGAGAAAGACCACGGCTTTGGCAACCGGGCTCATCGTGGCCCAGATGTGAATGAGCGAGAACTCCATGGTCACTGTCTCCGTCTGAAAGGAAATCGCAGGTTCTTGAACACGGCAATGGTGTTGCCGTTGTAGACCGCCGCGCGGCAGCGCAGCGTCTTGAGAAAGTCGGTCACGGCCCCGTCAAAGTTGGGGTCGCGTTTGATGAACTTCACCACCTCGACGGAGCCGTCCACCTTGACGACCACCTTCACCGCGACTTCGCCTTCGAAGCCTGCGGCGAGCGCCATGGGTGGATAGACGGGCTGCCCCACGCCATTCGTGCAGTCGGGCTCAATCGCGCCGGGCGGAAGCACGACGGGGGCGCTGCCCGTCGCCGTCCCGCCACCCTTATCGGAGGTGCCGCCCTCTTTGCCGCCGGAGCGGCCGAAGGTGTCGCTGTTGTTGTCACCCTCGCCGGCCGCCGCACCCACTGGCGTGGGGTCAACGGGCGCAGCAGGCGGCTGCGGCGTTGCCTCGGGCGGCGGCGACTGCGGCACCTCGGTGGGCGCCACGAGTGGCTGCACTTTGGGGAGCGAAGTCTTGGGCGGCGGCGGCGGCGCCTCTGCAACCGGCGCTGCGACGGGCGGTGGCGGCGGCGGCGGAGGTGGTGGCGGAGGTTTCGCGAAGACGACATCTACGACCCGCTCCTCCACCTTCGGGGCGAGGTCGGCGAACAGCCACAGGCCGACAGCAGCCACCGAGACATAGCCGACGGCCGATAGGCCCAGCGAGGCCAGAAGCCGGCGGCGCCTAGGCGCCGCCTCTTCAGCGGAGAACTGCTCGAACATGCGGACCCGGAGGCTGCGTCAACTAGTAGGAGTAGGTGACGCCGAGCTGCGCGGTGAAGGGGCGCTGGTAGGCGTTCGGAAGGCCGTAGCCCTCCACATCGGTGTTCTCGACACCGGTCACGGCCTGCAGGTTCAGCAGGTTGTTGATGTTGGCAACGACCTCCAGGTCTTGGCCGGTCAGCTTCTGGAGGCTGTAGCCGGCGTGGAGGCTGATGTTGGTGTAGTCGGGCAGGGTGAGGTCTTGGTCGTCCGACGGGTCGTTCGGGTCGGCGCCCGGGTCCGTGCCGCGGGGGGAGCGACGATTGGAGTAACCGCCGTCTTCGTCGTTGAGGAAGAACTTGGAGTAGGGCGCGCCCGACTCGAACTCGTAGGAGGCGCCCACCGACAGGCCGACCGGGAAGAGATAGGCGCCTTGCATCTTGATCACGTGGCGGTGGTCGTCGGCGAGCGGGCCATAGCCGTAGGAGGTCTGGCGCGGGTTGTCGAAGTCGGTCGTGAGGAGCTCGACGGTCGAACCCTCGAGCCACGACAGGGTGTAGCTGCCGGCCATCGACCAGTTGTTGGCGAACTGCTTGTTGAGCGAGAGCTCAAGCGCCTCATACTTGCGCTCAGCGCCGTCGATCGTCGCAACCTCGAAGACTTGGTTGAAGGAGCCATCTTCGCTGCCCACGACTGCCGTGCCGGCCTGGTTCCAGATCTGGCCAAGGCCGCGATCTTCCCAGGCGTTGACGGTGTCGCGACGGATGTAGGTCAGGTCCACGGAGGCCTCGTCGGAGAGCGCCTGCTCGATGCCAACCTGATATTCATCGGTCCGCATCGGCTGGAGGCCATCCTGCACCTTCCGGCCGGTTGCGCCGCCACGGATGCTCTGATTGTTGGGGTCTTCGTAGTAACGGTTGGAGATGATGTCATCGCCGTTGAGGTCGCCCGTAAGTTCGGACTCGTAGTAGGCCTTATGGGTCTGCAGGCTGGTGCCAACGAACTGGGCAAGGGTTAGGTTGCCCGTCTCGTAGAGTTGGCCGTAGCCGCCATGGATGCGGGTCTGCTTGTCGCCGAAGGCGTCGGCAGAGAAGCCGAAGCGGGGTGCCACGGTGCTGAAGTTGAGCACGGGGTTCTTCGGGTTACTGTCGCCCCGATAATCATCATAGGCAGCCTGCTCAACGCGCACGCCGGGCTGAAGCCGGATGCGGTCTTCGATGTCCCAGTTGTCGAGCGCGAAGAGTGCAATCACGCTGCCATTGACCTCTTGTGTGAGCGCGCCGTGGTCGCTCGCCACGATACGGGCCGAGTAGGGGTCGGCCACGCCGTCGCCGTCGAGGTCGGTCGAGATGAAGGCGGTCGCGCCGCCCGGGTAGCGGTCCGTCTCGGTGTCGCGCATGAAGGCGGTGTCGATGCCGGCCTTGAGTTCATGCTTGCCGAATTCGGAATCCACGAACCGAGAGAGGCTGGCCGTGCCCTGCGTCCGCTCACGGATGATGTAGTAGTCGGCGCTGTCGCCCACCGTGCTCTCACCGGTGTCGAGGTTGTAGTGGAGGCCGTTGCCGAACTGGGGGCTGTCCTGCACGTCCGAGGCGTCGGTTCCGCAGTAGTTGACGCCATCGGGGCCCACGAGGCAGCCGCTGGTCACGCCGAAGTCGTTCTTCTCGCTCAGCGAGTTGCCGAAGTTGAAGGCGCTGCTGCTCTTGGCGCGGGCCTGCGGGAAGATGTCGAGGAAGCTCGACTTGTAGGCGACCTGCACCTTGGCGACGAAGGGGTCATAGAGGCCGTCCCAGCGGAGGCTGGTGAGCATGCCGCCCTGGTCCTGATGCTCCTCTGCATCCTTCGAGACAGTGGGGTCCTGCAGGGTGTTGTTGAAGTAGCGCGGGTCGCCCTGCAAAAGCAGGGTGAAGCGGTTGTGGGTGTCGGGGGCGCCCGTCAGCTTGGCGAGCCAGTAGAAGCCCTCCGAGTTTTCGGGCGGGTGGGCAGCCTGGCCGGGGAGCTTGGCGATCTGCGTCTGCGTGTTCAGGTACTGAAGCGAGGCGTAGTACCAGAGCTTGTCTTTGATGATGGGGCCGCCGGCGTTGATGTTGAAGGTCTGCTCACTCGCATCGCGCTTCTCGCCCGAGTGGTCCTCCATGGTGAGGTCCTTGCTCGAGAAGTAGTAGCTGGTGTCGAAGTGGTGCTCGTTGGAGCCGCCGCAGGTCACCAGGTTGATGACGCCGCCCGTGACGTTGCCATACTCGGGGCTGATGGTGCCGGTCTGGACCTCGATGTCGCAGATGGCATCGTAGTTGAAGTTGAGGCTGAAGGTGTTGGTCGACGGGTCGGTCGTGTTGACGCCGTCTACGAGGTAGGCGTTCGAGTAGGTGCTGCTGCCGTGGATGCTCGGGTTGCCGCCGCCCGCGTCGGGGTCAACGCCTGCCACAAAGCGGGTCGCCTGCTGGTAGCTGCGGCGGGGCAGCGGCAAGTTCTTGAGCTCGGAGCGCGAGAGCGTCTGACCCATCGTCACCTTCTTCATGTCCACCACAGGCGCGGGCGCCGTCGTGGTGATGACATCCTCGCCGGTCTTCACCTCCATCAAGGCGGTGAGATCCATCGTCTCGCCGAGCGAGAGATAGACTTCGCCCGACGCGAAGGGCCGGAAGCCATCTGCGGTCGCCGTCACGGTGTAGCCGCCCGGAAGCAGGCCGATGAACCGGAAACTGCCGTCCGTGGCGGTCAGCGTCTCACGCGCGCCTCCGATGAGCGCTTCGCCGCCGAGCACGACCTTGATGCCAGCCACCGGCGCGCCGTTTGCGTCCTCGGCTGTGCCGAGAATATTCGAAGTTGTCTGCGCCCAAACCGGCGAAGCAAACATGGTCAGCGCCACGAGGAGCCAACCCATCCATCCATTCCATCGTCCCATAAGAACCTCTCTTTTCATCTGTGAATTTGTTTGGATTGCGCTGAAACCTAGACGCCGGAGCCGGAGCCGGAGCCTTCGCCGGAGCCCGACGCAGTGCCCGAACCTTCGCCGGAGCCGTCAACAGGCTCCTCGACCGGAATCTCCGGTGAGGGTCCGATCACGGGGCGGTTTACGAAGCCGAGCTCGTAGGTATCGGCGCCATCAAACTCCGAAACCGAGAGCGCCTGGTCGCCCGTCGCCGAGACGGCTGCGGTAAGCAGCGTCACAGCGTCGAGGCCTGCGCCGACGACTGGGAGCGCGCCCCACGAGGAGCCGGGGTCGCCGGTCTCGTCATCGGGCAGCGTCTCATACTGCTCGAACGAGGCCGACACGCCCTCCAGCGCGCCGTCGGCGCCGAGCGTCCAGCTTTTGGCGGGCGACGGGTTGTAGCAGAAGCCCCGGAGCCGCTTGTGCCAGAAGGGGGTGAGGACGATGTCGCCGGGCTGTGCATCGGCGTCGGTCAGCGTCGGGGAGTTTGCCCCGTCGTAGTTCGGGTTCCCAATCTTTTCGCCCGTGCCGTAGAAGACAATCTTCTGGTTGCCTGCAGAGTCGAAGAAGGCGGCGTCGGGGTTGATGACCGAGCAGTAGGTCACGTCGGTCGTCTCGGTGAACTTGGCCTTGCCGTAGTTTTCTTCGAGCGTCTTGAGCGACTTGATGCTGTTGGCCTTGTAGCCCGAACCCACCTCGACCTTCACAACCTGCCAGAGCGGGCTGTAGTCTTCCTTGTCCGGCAGCGTGTCGATGATCAGGTACTGGCCTT